>NZ_PKGG01000026.1:0-38943 GCF_046480465.1 Arthrospira sp. PCC 8006 | reverse complement strand
GTCGGGGTGCACATCATCTTCAAACGTGAGAGCGTTACCATTGGCTTTATTATCGGAGTCGACGAATCTGCAACTTTTCAACTAAAAATCGAGAAAAATCTCGTCACAGGCGACCCAGGTTTACCATTCAACCAAATTAAAAAACTTCTCTATATTTGCGACTTTATCGGAGTTGAGTGTAGTGGCTGCCGCACCAACCGGGGGGAACTTTCCATTCAAGTATCCCGCCTTGACGTGATCTCCAAAGCTACCATACCCTTCCCCGACTCCTACTATGGCATCAATGACCCCGAACTCTGTCGCCGCCACCGGGAAATAGACCTAGTTAGTAATTCCACATCCCTACAGCGATTTAAACTCCGTAGCCGCATTATCCGCAGCATTCGCACCTATCTATGGAATGCCGGATTTGATGNAATTGAAACCCCCNTCCTCCAGACTANTTATGGNGGCGCGGCGGCGCGACCCTTTATCACCCATCACAATGCCCTAGATATTGATTTATACTTACGTATTGCTACCGAATTGTTCTTAAAACGTGCCGTTTGTGGCGGTATGGAAAAGGTTTTCGAGATTGGTCGTGTCTTTCGTAACGAGGGAATTGATAGCACCCATAACCCAGAATTTACCTCCATTGAAGTCTATCAAGCCTATGCTGACTATTTCCAAATTATGGCCTTAGTTGAAGACTTAATCTGTGCCGTGGCTACAGAGGTTTTGGGCGGGTCTACTCAGATTGATTATCAGGGAGATAAAATCAGTATCGATCGCCAATATGACTACAGCAATATTTATCCCACCTTCACCGGAAAACATTGGCGGGTTAAAACTATGGTCGAAGCTGTCCGAGATGAAACTGGCTTAGATTTTGATACCTTGGAATTCTCAGAAGCTAAATCCAAAGCTGAAGCGATCGGCGTGAGACTCACAGACTTAAATACTCAAAATTTGGGATATTTACTCTATGCTGTCTTTGACCAAAAGGTAGAATCAACCTTAATTGAACCTACATTTATTATTGATTTTCCCGTAGAAGTAAGTCCCTTGGCTAAACGACACCGTTCTAAGCCGGGATTTGTAGAGAGGTTTGAATTATTTATTCATGGCACTGAATATTCTAACGGGTTTTCCGAGTTAAATGATCCCGTAGATCAACGGCAGCGATTTGAGGAACAATTGGCTCAAAAACAAGCCGGAGATGATGAAGCACACCCCATGGATGAAGATTTTATTCAAGCACTTTCTTTGGGGATGCCTAACTGTGGTGGTATGGGAATTGGAGTTGACCGCCTAGTTATGTTTTTAACTGATACCCAGAGTATCCGCGATGCTATTTTATTCCCAACTATGCGTTCCTTCAAAGATACTTAATTCCCATTAATTTCAGGTCTGTCTGGGGGTAATTATTGATTATCCCCAGACCTCAGCACCATGGCTTTCCCAAACCTTTACTAAAATCATCCTGAAAGTTTACACCAGCCTATGTAATTTCACGGAGTCATCATGTTAAAGTTGCCTTACCATGTACAAATTACCCCAATTTACACCAGGGCTGGTTATGAAAAGCATCTACAAAAGTATCTCATTGACTACCAGCATTATTAGTGCGATCGCCATAAGTATTATTACTGAAACCTCAGCGATCGCCGCCACCTTTAACTTTAGTCAAATCTATACATTTGGAGACAGTTTATCAGATACAGGTAACGCTTATAAAGCCACTAGCGGAGCCATTTTTCAAGGTCTACCCTACTTCGAGCAACGAGCATCTAATGGATTACTATGGGTAGATTATTTAGCCTCAGAATTCGGTTTAAATCCGACTACATTAATCGACCCAGACTCTCCCATTGACGGGGTAAATTTTGCCTTTAATGGAGCGACAACCGGAGATTTTAACGCCTGGATTTTTACCAGGTTGATCAACTCAATTACAGGCATTTATTGCCCCTTTATTAATGTCCGGTCAATCCGCGAATCTGATGCGTTATATATTCTTTGGGCGGGAGCAAATGATTATTTAGGGGGAAGGGAAACTGATGTAAATATCCCGGTTAATAATATTACGCAAGCTGTAAGTTCTTTGTATGGTGTGGGAGCCCGTAATTTTCTAGTGCTAAATTTACCGCAATTAGGAAAAACACCCATTGCCCAATTTAATCCCTTCGACCCAGTTGACCCTTTTAATTCCTTTAACCCAGCCGCACTTAATAGCCTCAGTATCCAACATAATCAAGCCTTACAGCAAGGAATATTAGGGTTAAATCAAAGTTTATCTAATGCCCATATTAGCTTTTTTGATGTGGGTAGTTTATTCGATAATGCGATCGCTAACCCTCAGGAATTTGGATTAACCAACGTAACTGATAGCTGTCTATCCTTAAGATCAGGCACAATTTGTCAGAACCCCCACGAGTATCTATTCTGGGATTATATCCACCCCACTACCACAGCCCATCAAATTATTGCTAGTGGCGTTTATCATCAAATGCAAACAGAATATAATAAGAAATCTGTCCCCGAACCTTCAGCCACTGTAGCTTTAATTGTTTGAGGAGTTGGTGCTATGGTTAAAAAAGGCAAATCGAAGCCACAATAACATCTCCATTCAAGCAACATGATAGGGGTGTATTGATTGTTAGTAGACACACCTCATAATTAGACCACATCAATCTGGATCTGAATCCGTTATCGCGTTTAAGAAAGTGTGAGGAGTAAACTTGATCACGGAAATGAAAGGCGATCCAGATTTGAGTGCTGGTATTTACAAGGAAGGTTTTTCAAATCTATCCCATGTTTTGATTAGGGGGAAATAGGGTCATTGGTTGGGGGATAGTCAAGACAGTTCAACTTACCAATTTTTGGCTAAATATGATTAGGTATCAGTCCCAGATGTTCTCTGACTTATGGCTCGAACTAAATCAACTAATCCATTAGCCAACCGAGACGCAACCACAGTTCCCTCAAACTCAAATTCATGATTTTGTAGGGCTTCAACCAACATCCATTTACCTGTTTCTGTTAATAAAACCATTGGGACTTGGTTTTCTTTATGAATCTCAATCGCCCCAGCATTTTTGAGATCCTCATAGAGTCCCTGATAAATCCCGACTTTCTTACCTTGTCGTTTTTGTTTGACTTTACTGGTCAGATCACTTTTCTTAACCTTAGTCTGTGTTCCTCCCAACGCCCATAATGTCAGAAGCAAACGGGCTTTAGCCTTATCATCCATTTCACCCGTGATGGGTTTCGGTGTATTGTTGTAATCCATTGTTGACATATCACTTATAGATTGAGAGACCAAAATACCATCAGATTGTACAACAAATAATAATTAATCTAATAATTCGGATCATAACTATACCTAACAGCAGATTAGGGACCCAGGTATAAGGGGGAAAGCTAAATCATAGAAAACTACCATATTTCTATGAAATAATGCGATCGCCTTCCCGGGGGATCAGGATCTAAATCATCATTTCACCATTTTTGATGAGATAGCGCCCACCCCCGAGGTATATTGTCCCAACAAGAGTCACCCCCGTTAGCATAACCGCCCATTTGAGAGATATTTAAGCCTCGACCCCTCTCCCTGACAGATATGGGAAATCAGAGAATAGCCAAAATCCATATAAGACCCATCAACATATCACGATATCACCATAAATTTTTGTCAAACCTTCCCAGCCAAAATCTATACTGGGTAAGATGTGTGATCAGCAAACGAAGACCTATAAATCAAGACTAGGTTAGGGACAACCACACCATTAACAACAAACTAATCAGGAGAATTTTTAATGTCCGAACTGATTCAGAACGTAATTGAGAGCGATGAGAAACAGGATCTGCGACAATTTTATAGTGAACTGAGAATCTCCGAGAAGCGATATTTACTCCGCAATGATATTCTACAAGCCTTTGCTGATTATTGCCTAAAATTTCAAAAAGCCGCTCATTTTGTCGAGAGTTCTCACCTCAGTAAACTAATTTACTATACCCAAGAAATTATTCTCGAAAATGAAAGTATTTGCTTGATTGTACGTCCCCAGATAGCCACCCAGGAAAGGTTTCGTCTCCGACCTGATCTATCGGTTGATGTGATGAGTGTTCAGGAATTGCTGGATTTACGCGATCACTTCGTAGACCATCACCATCCCCATGATGGCAATGTTTTCGCCATAGACTTTGGCCCCTTTTATGACTATTCTCCCCAACTGCGAGACTCGAAAAATATTGGTAAAGGTGTCCGTTATCTCAACCGCTATTTATCCAGCAAACTCTTTCAAGACTCTAATCAGTGGCTGGAATCTCTGTATCAATTTCTCAGCCTCCATTCTTATAATGGCTTACAATTACTGATTAACGATCGCATCACTAATCAAAACCAACTTTCCTACGCCATCAAAAAAGCCATTTCATTACTTAATAAACGTTCCTCCAAAGAACCCTACGAAAAATTCCGGTTTGAATTACAAGAAATTGGCTTTGAACCCGGATGGGGAAATACCGCTAGACGCGCTTTGGAAACCCTAGAAATACTTGACGAACTTCTGGACTCTCCCGACCATCAAGTTTTAGAAGCATTCCTCGCTCGGATTCCCATGATTTTCCGTATCGTTTTAGTTTCTATTCATGGCTGGTTTGCTCAGGAAGGAGTCTTAGGTCGTCCTGATACGGGGGGTCAAATTGTCTATATTTTAGACCAAGCGCGTAGCTTAGAAATGGAACTGGAGGAAGAATTAAAACTTTCCGGTTTGAGTGCTTTGGGGGTGCAACCGAAAGTGATGATTTTAACTCGTTTAATTCCTCATAGTGATGGGACTCGTTGCGATCAACGATTAGAAAAAGTTTATGGGACTAAAAATGCCTGGATTCTCAGGGTTCCCTTCCGGGAATTTAACCCTAATGTTACCCAAAACTGGATATCTAGGTTTGAGATATGGCCTTACCTAGAAACTTTTGCTATTGATGCGGAAACTGAAATTTTGGCGGAGTTCCAAGGTCGTCCTGACTTGATTATTGGCAATTATTCTGATGGTAATTTAGTCGCATTTTTGCTGTCTAAACGCCTGAATGTTATTCAGTGTAATGTGGCTCATGCTTTAGAAAAATCTAAATATGTGTTTAGTGATTTGTACTGGCAGGATATGGATGATAAATATCATTTCTCCTTGCAATTTACCGCAGATTTAATTGCTATGAATGCCGCTAATTTCATTATTAGCAGTACCTATCAAGAAATCATTGGCACTACTGATAGTGTGGGTCAATATGAGTCTTATAAGTCTTATACTATGCCCGGTTTATATCATGTGGTCAATGGTATTGAACTATTTAGCCCTAAATTTAATGTGGTTCCCCCTGGTGTAAATGAGACTATTTTCTTCCCCTATACTCGCACGGAAGAACGCATATCCAGCGATCGCCAACGGCTAGAAGAGTTGATTTTTTACCTAGATGACCCTAACCAAGTGTTTGGTAAATTGGCTGACCCAACCAAGCCGCCCCTATTTTCAGTCGCTCGTTTAGACCGAATTAAAAATATCACGGGTTTGGTAGAGTGCTATGGTCAACATCCCGAATTGCAAGAAAAAGCTAACTTGATTTTTATTGCTGGAAAACTCCGGGTAGAAGATTCGAGCGACTATGAAGAAGCCGAAGAAATTAAAAAGATGTATCATCTCATTGAGCACTATAATCTTTATGATAAAGTCCGCTGGCTCGGTGTCCGACTTTCTAAAACTGATACCGGAGAAATGTATCGGGTAATTGCTGACCATCATGGTATCTTTGTCCAACCTGCTCTCTTTGAAGCCTTTGGGTTAACTATTTTAGAAGCCATGATATCCGGTTTACCTACCTTTGCTACTCAATTCGGGGGCCCTCTGGAAATTATCAAAGATAAAATTAATGGCTTTTACATTAACCCCACTAACTATGACGAGACTGCTGCCAAGTTAGATGAGTTTCTGGTTCGATGTCAATATAATATCGGTTTCTGGAATGAAATTTCTCAACGGGGAATGGATCGGGTTTACAGTAGCTATACCTGGAAAATACACACTTCTCGATTGTTGACTCTTACCCGCGTCTATGGGTTCTGGAAATATGTCTCTAAGGAAAAACGCGCCGATATGATGCGCTATTTGGAGGCTTTATTCTATTTGATCTATAAACCCAGGTGCCAGGAGTTATTGCAACAGCATCTACAACGTTAGAAATGAGTCTAGTCCCGGCGAACTTAGTAAGAGATTTCGGCGATTTTGGATCGGTTGGAGGCTGTCGGAAAACCGATCCGGATGTTAGAATACGATCTGGTACGCTTAACTAACAGCTATAACCTCAAACCATAACACGCACACTTAGTCCTATGGGTATCAAAACTGCTATCATTGCTGGCCTGATGGCTTTAGCAATTCCCGGCTTTACAGGTCCCGCGATCGCCACGTCCGGGACTACATCGGCGATCGCTGAGTCCGAAGTTGAACGACTTCTCAACCTAACTCAAGATCGCAGGCGTTTCTCGGATAATCAAAGTCCCTTCTCGGAACCTTTTTATCAACCCCGTGAGGAAATTCGCGAAGAAACTACCTTTGCTGAACCTTTCTATCAACCCCGTGAGGAAATTCGCGAAGAAACTACCTTTGCTGAACCTTTCTATCAACCCCGTGAGGAAATTCGCGAAGAAACTACCTTTGCTGAACCTTTCCATCAACCCCATGAGGAAATTCGCGAAGAAACTACCTTTGCTGAACCTTTCTATCAACCTGAAGAAAATCAGATCCGACCTAGGGAAATGACCTTAGCGCGAGGAACCCAAGGGGTACAGGTAGCCGGTTTACAGCAGCGCCTGGAAGTACATGGCTTTTCTGTGGGTCGTGTAGATAGTCTCTTTGGCCCCCGCACTGAGCGAGCCCTAATTAACTTTCAATTGTCTAAGGGTCTCCGACCTACTGGAGTGGTTGATCGCAGCACTTGGCAGGCTCTCTCAAAAGATCCTCACCAGCAGACTATAGCAGAAACTCTCATTAAACAAGGCGATCGCGGTTCCAAAGTCAAAACTCTGCAAACTCGCCTAGAGTTGACTGGACATGATCCGGGTCCTGTTGATGGTATATTTGGCCCCAAAACTTTGGCTGCTGTCTCTGATTTTCAGTTGGCTATGGGCTTAGAATCTACCGGGGTTGTAGATGACAAAACTTGGAAGGTTTTAGGCGATCGCTCTAACTAGGTGATCAACCTGCCGCTTTTTTTAATTTTTTTAAAAAAATTATGGCCCGCCCTAGTAAATAGGGGTTGACACGGCGGCGCTAGTGGGCTATGATAGGAGTATATTAAATAATAGGATGTTAGACAAAATATTATTTTCGCAAATATTCCAATTATTTTATAGTGTAGCACGGACTCCCAGAAAAAGATAGGGTTTTCTGAAAAAAAAAGCGCGGGGGCGCGCCCAGAAATTTTTTTTTTTGGCCACGTAGGTTTACTTTTCCGAAATTCCCGGCTGGGGAAAAATGCGATAGCCCCAATTCTCAGGACATTGAGGCACATTAATATAATTATCGAATCGCTCGAATTTCTATGTCCAAATCGAGATTGCACCAGGCGCGATCGGTCGTAAGTGCGGGTAAATTTAGCTTCAATGCCAACGCCAGACAAGCTCTATCGCCCAGAGAAAGTCCCAGGGCGCGAGTTGGTATTCTTAGCTTGGCAATATCCCGCGCCAGCTCTCCATCTATTGGATAAATAATTAACGCTCGCTCAAGTAAACCTTGTTCTGTTAATTGAGTGGTGACCACATCAGGATCTTGACCGCGTTCAGCCAGCTTCGAGAGAGTTTCTGCCCAATTTACGGCGCTGATAGCTGCTTTTTTCAGCAAAGCATCTACAACATCATCTGCACCGGGTTCGTCTTGTAAGTATGCCAGTAAAGCTGAAGCATCCAATACAGCAAGGGGATTTTGACTCACCATTGGTCGTCCCGCTGTGTTTCGGAGCGCCGTTCTCGAATCAGTTCGTCGGCGAGACTTACACCGTCTGCAATATCTTTAAAAATTCCCCGGAGTTTTTGGACCTGCTCACGCCAACTGACCAGACGCAGACTGCCATCTTTTTCAAGGGTTAAAGTGAGCCGATCGCCCCCTTGCAGGTTCAGTTGTTTCCGCACAGCTTCGGGAATCATTAACTCGCCGGTTTCTTCTAGGTTAACGGTGTATTGTTCCTGGGAGGGAGACATAGATCCTTATATATTTGCACTGATGACCCTAGCCCGGATGCAAGGGTATTGATGATCGGACAAGCTGGCATTCTCGCCACCAAAATTGCTGCTTTGCGATCGAGTATATCAAAAAGTAATGAATAAAGGTTGACAAGGCGGCTACAGGGGGCTATCATAGGAGTATGTTACATAATTGGATGCGACCAAAAATATTATTTTTGCAAATATTCCCATTATATTATAGTGTAGCACGGACTCCCCCAAAAAGATAGGGGTTTCTCAAAAAAAAAGAGCGATCGCACCCCCAGAAAAAATTTTTTTTNGGCCCGGCCGCCCAAGTGAAAAGGGGTTGACAAGGCGGCTGCAGGGGGGTATCATAGGGGTATGTTACATAATCGGATGCGACCAAAAATATTATTTTCGCAAATATTCCCATTATATTATAGTGTAGCACGGACTCCCCCAAAAAGATAGGGGTTTCTCAAAAAAAAANGAGCGATCGCACCCCCCAGAAAAATTTTTTTTGGCCATCTAGGTTCACTTTTCAGAAATTCCAGCCGGGGGAAAATACGATCGCCTCTATGGGAAGCCAACTATAAATCAATAGCAAAGCGTTCACCTGGCTGAGGATTAAGCACGCGAGTTTTGAGGTTATGGCGAGCGATGAGAGAGCGAAAATCTTCTAGGTTTCCGACTATCTTTAAAGCCGCAACTAATAATCCCTCATAGGAGACATCACCAGCGGCGGCGGTTGGTAATATCACCTGTGGCTGTACCATTTTGGTTAACTCTAGGGCAGATTTTGTGCCGCGAATAATCGGACCTATCAAGGGTAAAGCCAAATCCATAATAGGAGTAATTACCACATCAATGGGAGCCAATTCTTTCAAAGTGGGGGAATGGTAGCCGTGGGGTTCATAATAGAGACTGTGGTGAGTAGTAGTATCAGAAATAACATAGCCATTTTCCACCAAAGTCGGACCAATTGGGGAACCGGGAACCGCCCTAATTTCGAGGCTGGCGCCCAGTTTAAAAGTTTCCCGATGATGCAAAGAATGAACCTGAGTATAGCCCAATTCTCGCACCACCTTAGCCGCATTGGGGGAAGCGACGACGGGAATATTTTTATCCAGTATTTTTAAAGTAGGAATATGAGCATGGTCTTCCAATCCCTGAGACAACAGGATAGCATCAATGCGATCGGGAAGGGGGCGAGTTTTCTGTTTTTCCCCTTTAAATAACCAGGGTAAATTACCAAACACCAAAGACCCCACCAACCAAGGGTCAATCAGGATAGACTTACCAGCCATCTCCACTAACCAAGAGTTACTGTCCAGCCAAGTTAGATACATAAAGCATAATTGCAGATTACATCAAGATTCTATTGTGACACCAATCAGAGCATTATCGGTGTCGAGTCCTAGGAAGAAGCAGGGGGAGTCTGGGAGAATGACCGAAAACTGTAATACTCCTCTCCCCCCAACGGACACCAGGAAAAACCAGTTAMACCTAGTGGATTAACTCGATCGCCCTTTTAGTCAAAGTCTCAGCAGTCAAGCCATTAAAAGCCATCAACTGACCCGCACTAGAAGTAGTTTCTCCCCGTTTCCAGGCGAAAGTATCGCGGCGGATATTACTACGCAACATAATCGGCTCCAGCATCAAACTAGCGCCGCCTGTCACCCCAATCAAAGCATCCCCACCAAACAAATTCTCGAACAGTTCATCACTGATAAAATCCCCATCAGCTTCCGAACAAGTATCCCAAGCTACATCAGTAGGACGATACAAACGGCGGGGGTTAATCACTGAGACAATGCGAGTACCAATTCCCTCAGTTTCCAGGTAAGCCGCCGCCTCAAAAACGGGGATTAAAGTCATATCTCCAATGACAGCAAAAACCACGGTTTTATCACCTTTTACCTCTTCCAAAATCACCGCCCCATCTCGCAAGCCTTGGCGGGTTTGTTCAAAGGTGGTACGAATCGGTAAAGGAGACTTACTCGCAGTAATAGTAATGCCCTTATTTTTAGTATTGAGTGCCCACTGATAACAGACCTGGATACTATTAGCATCTGGGGGAAACAGAGCGAAAACATTACCGTTGCGTAACATAGCCGCAAAATAAGCCTCAATTTCCGGGCGTTGGTGAGTCCAGCCATTGCGTCCCTGTTCCAGAGCCCCAGCGGTAAATAAGGTAATGGTGGAAGGGGTGAGGTGCCGCAACTCAGCCATCGCCTGGGTGACAGTTTGCCAAATTGGTAAACCATTGATAGCAAAAGACTCGTAGGAACACCACAGAGTCCGTGCGCCCATTAAGGCTAAACCTGCAGCCATTCCGGCGCAAGCGTCTTCACTGAGGGGCTCATAAACCTGTCCATTCGGTCCCTGGAAATAGGTATCATCAGGGGTAGGGTGAATAATTTTCAGGGCTTGGTTAATGTTGTTAATACCCGAAGCGGCGTTACCATCCGCATTTGTGACCAGAAAATGGGGGTCTTTTTGGCCTACATGACCGACGATCGCCCCCATAGCGGTAGTTGCCACTTTCGGATCACCGCCCACTGTATACTCTTCTAACGGGAGTGTACCCAAATCGGCGATCGGGTACTCAAACTCAGTTACCACTGTCTTAGAAGCCGGACCACCCCCTGCTCGTTCAATGTTTTTACGCACCAACTCCCAAGCAGCTACTGGTAGCGATCGCTCCTGGAGAGCCTTAATCATATGGGGACTGTCGAGGGTATCTCCGGGATAGAGATTGTGGGATTTCGCACCCCGCGCATGAACACCCGCCCCTTTCAGTTGTTTAATAATAAATACCGTCAATGTACCATTTAGGGCAGATTTAGCCGCTTTGTCTACTGTTTCCATCACCGCCTGGGTGAAAGCCATGCGCCGATCAATCGAAAAAGCCGTACTATCAACATAATCTCCCGGTTGGTTTTGGTCGTCGAAGTCTTTAGCATCGACTAGCAGGACTTCTTTAAAGCCGTTACCTTTCCAATAGGCGATCATTTCCTCATTGGTTTTAGTGGAGACCATGCTGTGGTGTTCCTGGCTGTAGCCATTCCACACTAATATGGGCAGGAAGTTCGTTACATTAGGATAGGCTGTGTTAAAATGCGCCATACTGCTCATCGGATAGGGCTCTCCCATACCACCATCGCCTAGGGTGAAAGGGAAGAGTTTGTCCCTGTGTAACAGAGCCGCAGCCATGGCGAAATGCTGCCCTTGTCCTAGGGGTCCGGCGGGGTTCAGTAGACCCGGAATATAACCGGAAAGATGCCCCAGCAGTCCGTGCATTTCCCGGAAGCGATCGCGCAGTTGTTGCACCGTGTAGATTTCCATGTCTTCTAAGGAGCGATCGAGGAAAACCGCGCTATAGAAGCCAGGCGCATGGTGTCCCACTTCCGTAATAATATTTTTATAACCCAGCATCACTAAAGCTGCATAGGCTTCCGCTTGGCTGGCGAAACCTCCTGGGTGTCCTGATGCTTTACTACCTGTTACCTGTAGAATTAAGTATCGCAGCGCGTCCGCATACAGCAGGGTTTGATACACTGCTACTGGGTCTTTAGGGTCAGAAATAGCCACTGTACCCTCGGCTATGGCTGGCTTTTGGCCGTAAGTTTCTAATCTGGGGAATGTTTCGCTAAAATACTGGATGCCCTGACAAAATTCGGGGGCGGAAACTGGTTTTGATGTGGTTGCGGTCATGCTTTATACCTAATTGCCTTTCCGGTTTTGATTAATATGGTAATTTATTTTACCGGACAATTGGGCGAATTTCTCCCGCCTTAAATAAAGGCGGTGCCTCAGATGAACAAAATTTGCCCTTGACCCGATAGGTTATCCCTCTGACGCACCCTACGATTGTTCCCGCCTCTATGTTTAGCTGTTTATTAGCCTTTCAATATTGTCTGCTGTTTTGATGTATCACATTTCGGTAATTTTGTCAACTATATTTAATCGATTGACTAATCAATAATTGATAATTAATAATTAACAATTGATAATGATTCATTGACCCGGTTTAGCTGGTAGCTGGTAGGGTCTGACCCATCGATAATCATTGATTGATGACAGATACAAATTAACTCACTCACCAATTGAGCAGTAATGGTATGATTATGTCATCTCCCATCAAACCTTCTATCGAGAGATGACAATTCACCCCACAGCTATAATCGAACCGGGTGCAACATTAGGCGAGAATGTAACAATTGGACCACTGAGCTATATTCAAGCAGGGGTGACAATTGGCGACCACTGCACGATCGCATCCCATGTTACTATTCTATGTGGAACTACCCTAGGCGATCGCACCCAAGTTCATGCTGGGGCAGTATTGGGGGACACACCCCAGGATCTAGCATTCTCGGACGAACCATCCTCAGTCCAAATAGGCAATAATTGTGTAATTCGTGAGGGTGTAACTATCCATCGCGGCACTAAAGCAGGTTCAATGACTCTCGTGGGTAATGATTGCCTATTGATGGCTAACTCCCATGTAGGTCATAATGTCAAAGTGGGCGATCGCGTGATTATTGCCAATGGAGCCCTATTAGCTGGATATGCACAAGTAGGCGATCGGGCTTTTATCAGCGGTAACTGTCTCATTCACCAGTTTACCAGAGTTGGGCGATTAGCCATGATGTCTGGCGGCTGTGCTATCCAAAAAGATGTTCCCCCCTTCTGTATCACCCGCAGCCTTAGCACTAATACCGTCATGGGTTTGAATGTCGTCGGACTGCGACGGTCTGGCTTCAACGAAGGACAGCGCCGAGAACTTCAGCAAGCCTTTAAAATCCTATATAGGTCAAATCTCAATATTTCTCAAGCCCTCGAAAAACTAGAATCTGAGCTAAACTCAGAATTAGTCCGGGAGTTGTGCGAATTTATCCGCACCTCCGAGAGAGGATTATGCAAATTCATTAAATAAAATCCCGTAATTGCGATAAAATAAGAACTGGAGATTCTCCAGTTTCTAACACTTTGGACAGTAGGGCTATGCAATCAGCAGTCAATCCCCATACCGAAAAGACAATGGACGAACCCAAACCCGGTTTACCTGTGACAATTATTACCGGTTTTCTCGGTAGCGGTAAAACTACCCTTCTTAACTACATACTCTCCAACCAACAAGGCTTAAAAACAGCCGTTTTGGTTAATGAGTTTGGCGAAGTCGGCATTGATAACGAGTTAATTGTGACTACCGACGCAGATAATACTATGGTAGAACTCAGCAATGGCTGTGTTTGTTGTACCATTAATGAAGATTTAGTTAACGCCGTCTACAAAGTCCTAGAACGCCCGGAAAAAGTCGATTATATGGTGGTTGAAACTACAGGTTTGGCTGACCCGCTACCCGTGGCTTTGACATTTCTGGGGACGGAATTAAGAGACATGACTCGCCTCGATTCTATTGTCACTATGGTAGACTGTGAAAACTTTAGTTTGGATTTGTTTAATAGTCAAGCCGCCGAGAGTCAAATCGCCTATGGGGATATTATTATCCTCAATAAAACTGATTTGGTAGATGAGGCTGATGTGGATCTGCTGGAAGTTCGCCTCCGAGACATGAAAAAAGATGCTCGCATTCTCAGGACTAAACGTTCTCAAGTTCCCCTTCCTTTGATTCTCAGTGTCGGTTTATTTGAGTCTGATAAGTATTTTGACCACACAGAAGAATCAGACCATCACCACCATGACCATGACCATGAACACGAACATCATCACCACCATGACCATGACCATGACCATGACCACGACCATGACCATGGACATCATTCTAACCACTTAGAAAATGATGGGTTTACTTCGATTTCCTTTGAAAGCGATCGCCCCCTATCCCTGCGGAAATTTCAATACTTTTTAGACAATCAATTAACAGCTAATATATTTCGCGCCAAAGGAATTCTCTGGTTTGATGAAAGTCCGAAACGTCATATTTTTCACCTCAGCGGTAAGCGATTTTCCATTGATGATGATGAGTGGAAAGGTTCCCCCAAAACCCAACTGGTGTTAATTGGTCAAAACCTAGATAAAGCCACCCTAAAAACTCAGATTGAAAATTGTTTCTGTAAACCTTCCCCAACTCGCGGTCAAGGGTTTTCTAGGTAATTAGATAGTAGTGGCAACCTTCTATGGTTGCCCACCTTCCCAGTCACATCAAGCAATCACTAACTGTACAATATCCCATGCGAGTTGTTATCCAAAGAGTCAAATCTTCACAGGTCACAGTTAATGGTCAAATTGTTGGTAAAATTAATCAAGGACTCAATCTGCTAGTCGGTATTTCAGCCACAGATACAGAAGCTGAAGTTGACTGGATGGCTCGAAAATGTCTCGATTTGCGATTATTTCCCGACCCGGATAATCATAGCGGACGCTGGGATAAGTCAGTGCAAGATATTGGGGGAGAATTATTAGTGGTGAGTCAGTTTACCCTGTACGGAGATTGTCGCAAGGGTCGCCGTCCATCCTTTGACCGTTCAGCGCCTCCAGAAGCCGCCGAAAAGTTATATCAGTTATTTATTGAAAAACTACGAATAAGTGGTTTAAAAGTCGCTACAGGTGAGTTTGGAGCTATGATGAATGTGTCTATTGAAAATGATGGTCCAGTCACCTTGTTATTAGAACGGGAAGCTGAGGGACATTAAACAACACATAACTAGACCATTGTCTGATGTCTATTTCAAGTTTAACATAAGATTCTTTGTTTGAGCAAGTCCTCAGCCATCATGCTTTCCACTGGCTTAGAAAAATAGTAACCTTGTCCTTGGTCACAGCCTAAACTGCGAAGTTTAGCGAGTTGTTCGGCGGTTTCTATACCTTCTGCAACCACGTTAATTTTCAATTGATGAGCCAGGGTAATAATGGCATCAACAATTTGTAGGTTTTCGTTAGGTGTGCCGATACAAGTAATAAATGAACGGTCAATTTTTAAAGTGTTAACGGGAAACCTATGTAAATAACTTAGGGAGGAATAACCGGTGCCAAAGTCATCTAAACTTAAATGGATATTACGATGAGTAAGCTGTTGTAAGAGTTGTCGAGCAGCTTCGGGATTTTCTACAATTGCCGTTTCGGTTATTTCTAGCTTCAAGTAAGAACTTTGAAAGTTATTTTTAACCAAAATCCGGTCAATTTCTTCAATTAAATAAGGCTGGGTAAACTGTTTAACTGACAAGTTAACACTCATGCGAAATTGAGGAGTAATTAATCCTTTTTTTTGCCACAGATTTAACTGTTTAACTGCCTGGTCTAAGACCCATAAACCCATGGGAATAATTAAGCCAGTATCCTCAGCTATGGGAATAAATTCTGCGGGTGAAATGATGCCATGCTCTGGATGATGCCAACGCAAAAGAGCCTCAAAACCCATAACAGAGCCATCTTGGAGTTCAATAATTGGCTGATAGTTGAGCAAAAAGTGATTATTTTCTATTGCTAGTCG
The DNA here is from genome assembly GCF_046480465.1 of Arthrospira sp. PCC 8006. NCBI lineage: Bacteria > Bacillati > Cyanobacteriota > Cyanophyceae > Oscillatoriales > Microcoleaceae > Arthrospira > Arthrospira sp. PCC 8006. Next base: position 23,263 of record NZ_PKGG01000026.1, on the reverse strand, counting down.
CAGGTCATTTTCTAGCTGGAATCTTCGATGAGCATCATTGTGCATTGTGCCATCAAAAAACCGATAGCAGCCGCGACCTTTACTTTTGGCTTTATACATAGCAATATCAGCATCTCGCAAGACTTGTTCGGGTTCGGTGTATTCGGATGTACCGATAACAATACCAATACTAGCCTCTAAAAACAAATCTTGCTCATCTAGTTGAAACGGCCAAGTTAAAGCCTTTTGTAGACGTTCAGCGATAACAGTAACAGCTTGGGTACTATGAATATTTTCGAGTAAAATGGTAAATTCATCACCTCCAAATCTAGCCAAATTAGTGGGAGACATTTTTAAGGTTAATTGCAGTCTTCTGGCTAAGGAAATTAAGAGGCGATCGCCTGTTAAATGTCCGAGGGAATCATTAACCACTTTAAAGCGATCGCAATCCAAAAATAAAACCGCAAAGCGATAATCTGGATTTTGTTTAGTTTCAGATATTGCTTGCATCAATTTATCCATAAAAAACACACGATTAGGTAAACCAGTTAAGGCATCATGGGAAGCCATATGTAGCAGTTTACTTTGTGTTTGTTGGTGATGAAGAATCTCCCTCTCTAAAAGACTATTCATTTTCTTTAATTCTTGATTAGCGGACTCGAGTTCTTCAGTCCTTTGTAGAACCCGCTGTTCCAGTTCCGCATTAAGCTGCTGAATTTGCTTATGAGCCTGTTTGAGAGCAATTTGATTTTCAATCCTAGCAATAACTTCCTCAATCTGAAAGGGTTTAGTAATATAATCTACCCCGCCAACTTCAAAAGCCTTAACTTTATCAAAAACCTCATTCAAAGCACTAATAAAAATCACCGGAATTCCCTGTGTAGTTGGTTCAGCTTGCAGTTGTTGACAAACATCATAGCCACTCATCCCAGGCATATTAATATCCAGCAAAATTAAATCGGGAGGACTGGCTTTTGCTCCCATTAATGCCATTTCTCCACTAATAGCACGCCGAACTTTATGACCGCGTTCTTCTAACAAATTAGTCAAAAGATTAAGGGTTTCCAGAAAGTCATCAACTACTAATATATGACCAGGAATAATACTCACCTCATCAGATTTCATAACTTCAATGCCGATTGAGTTAAACTAAGAATCATATCAAACCGCACCCTTTCAACCAAATCAATTAAACTTTCCCTCAGTGCCACTTGGTCTTCAGAAATATCTTCAAGAAGTTGTAGAACTAGCTTATCATCTAATTCAGTGGCTGCTTGGTGAAGTTGCACAATCCAGTCTTTTGGCATCACCATCAAACAATTCGCCTCTAGGGGTTGACGTTGAACCAGTAATGAAGGCTGAGAATTTATCTGTTGTTCATAAATATAGCGAACACCTAGATGTTTAGCCATTTTCTCAAACAAAATCTGTTCTTCAAAAGGTTTGCGGACAAAATCATCGCATCCAGCGGAGAGGACAACGGCACGTTCTTCCTCAAAGGCGCTGGCGGTAAGAGCAATAATCACGGTGGCTTGACCTTTTAAATGGGATTTAATTTGTGTAGTGGCTTCGTAGCCGTTCATAACTGGCATTCGCATATCCATCCAAATTAGATGAGGTTTCCATTGATTCCAAATGGCGATCGCCTCTTGGCCGTTTTCAGCTTCCTGTACCTCAAATCCTAAAGGACTGAGGAATTTAACCAAAAGCTGTCGGTTACTTTCGCGGTCATCGACAACCAAAATCCGATATTTCGGTTGATTCGGAGCCAGGGAAACAATCCTTTGATGCTGGAGTTGACTACTTGCTCTCTCTTCTGGGTATCCTAGACTGACCCTGATCTTAAATTTAAACACACTACCGACCCCTAGGGTACTAGATACGGAAATATCACCCCCCATTAACTGAACAAATTGTTGACTAATGGGTAAACCTAAGCCAGTTCCTTGCTGATATTTACGGCCAGTTTTTGTCTGTAGAAATGGCTCAAAAAGTTGGTCTATATCTGCGGGTGCAATACCTGGTCCGGTGTCTTCTACTGTGAACTGTAAAACCATCGGCGGCGGCTGTGGGTTGTCAATTTGATTAGGTGGGTCAATAACTTGGCTGTGGAGAGTCACAGATCCATTTTCGGTAAACTTAACGGCATTTCCGATTAAGTTAATTAGCACTTGTCGGAGTTTACGTTCATCAGTGTTAATATAACGAGGCAGATTCGGCGATCGCACAAAAATTAATTTTAATCCTTCCGATGCGGCTCTGATAGAGAACATCTCCTCTAGAGAGTCTAGTAAACTCCACAGGTCAAAGTTATTCGGATTAAGGGAGATTTGACCAGCCTCGATTTTCGACATATCTAAGACATCATTAATGAGTTGTAGTAGATGTTCACCGCTGCGTTGAATGATATAAAGATGGTCTCTAAAATTATTCGGATTATGCTTATGGTGATGTTCTAAGCTAATTTGGCGGATCATCAGTTGAGTAAAACCAAGAATTGCATTTAAGGGGGTACGGAGTTCGTGGCTCATGTGAGCTAAAAATTGGCTCTTAGCTTGATTGGCAACTTCGGCGTTTTCCTTGGCTTGTCGGAGTTCTGCTGTCCGTTGTTCGACACGGATTTCTAGGGTTTCAAATAATTCTTGTAGCTGGTAACTCATCTGGTTAAAAGTTTGGGATAATTGCTCGGTTTCTTTGATTTTTTTAATATCGACTCGATGGTTGAATTCTCCGTTAGCGATCGCTTCACTAGCTTTAATCAATTGTAAAATAGGTTCTGCGATCCAACGGGAAGTGTAAACACCAAGGAAAATTGCCACAATTAAGGCTAATAAACATAACAACAAAGTGAAACGAGCGTTACTGTGAATCCTCTCCATAAAATGGGACTCGGGAATCACCACTACAATCAACCAATCTAAACCCATATTGTCCTGATAGGGTAAAACCTGCAAAAAGTGGCGTTCTTGATTGATTATTAATCTACTATTTAAGCGTTGATTGATATTAAATAAACTGCCAAAATTATCTATCAAAAATCTATATACTTGTGGCATTAAATCATCTTGGCTATGATTAATATATATGCGGGATGCTTGTTTATTTTCAATCTGAAATGGCTGTGATATCGTAGAACTAGCTACCAGCAATCCAGACCTTTCGAAAATGATAATTGTACTATACTTGCAAACTTCTAAAGATTGCAGAAAATCACTAATTTTATCCAAGAAAAAGTTGCTACCAAATACCCCAATTATTTCTCCTTGAGGATTCCGCACGGCGACACTAGCAGCTAAAGCCATTCTCGGATAAGCATGATAGGAAAAAATATCCCCCCATACGCCATCTTGAGAGGCGATCGCCGCCTGATACCAAGTCCGAGTTGTCACCGCAAAATCGGGTGTTTCATTGACCATTACTAGAGGATTTCCTGATTCATCCAGGCTAAAAAATTGAATGTTGCCATTAGTGTTTTGTCCCGACACCATTAAGTGAGGTTGTTGACCGTCAATGCGTGCCAACCCGATAAATTCACCAGTTGGACTGCCCCAAAAAATCGAATCAATTAAATCAAAATTATCTAATTGGCTCCTCAATAATTTTTGCATTTGTTGACTATCTTGCCAATTCCAATTATTGGACAATAGATGATCGTGATTAAGTTGATTAATCAAATTCGGAGTCATCAAGAACTGATCAAGTTTATCCTCAATGCGATTAGTAATTTCGTCCTGAAGCTGATTAACGGCTTGATTAACAGCTTGCTCGCCATTACTCCAGGACAGCCAGCCAGTTAAGCCAACAGCGACAAAAATCTGAGTGACAAAAGGAACAATCAGAAAAAACTGTAGTGGCAAATGGTCAAAAAAGTTACGGAACACTTGACAATGGTTCTCCCCAAATACCAATACTCACGACCAAGCAGGTTAACTGCTGCTGTTATGGTCAGGCATCAAGTCAACTTAAAACTAGGAATAAATACTAAGGATACTTGACTACTACTATTGTATCAAAAGTCAGCCGAAATGGTTTAAATTCAACCACTCATCTTGTATAATGTCTTGTATGTAACTGAACCAGAAAAATGTGGATTGTTGTTTTAATGAATGTCGCCATTGCTATGGGCTGTTTTTATTTAGCCCGACGGACTTGGAGACTTCATTATAAACTAGAACGCCTAGAACGCCGGATACTTTTGCTAGACCGACGGGTAAATACGGTTCTGCAACAGACCACCCATGTTTTTGAAAAGCAACAGGTCCTCAGTTCTAATCTGAAAGGGCGATATTTGCGTCTGGAGATCCAAATCCAACAGCTTCAGAAAATATTAACCCTGTTAAATTTGGGCCTAGGCCTGTGGCGGTGGCAACGACGCAGGAGATAGAATCAAATAGGGGACTGGCTCGGTAGTATGTCACTTTTCAAGGTTGAACAAATTGCCTAAGATGAATTTACAGATATTGCTCAAAAAATATGTCAAAAAACCGTTCTGGATTATTTGTTAGTGGTCTAGTGATTGGGTCGGCCCTTGGTACAGTAGTGGGTCTACTGATTGCGCCGCGCTCTGGTCGCGAGACTCGAAAACTATTAAAAAAATCAGCGGCGACTCTCCCGGAGTTAGCGGAAGATGTATCAACCACAGTCCAAAATCAAGCTGAACGAGTGTCAGCATCAGCTTGGCGGAGTTGGGATGATACCCTAGTGCGACTTAAAGAAGCGATCGCCGCCGGACTAGAAGCAAGTCAGATCGAACGTCAGACTCTATCGGAACTTGAGAGTCGGAATTTGGCTGAACCCCAGGAGACGAAAAGCGATCGCCGTTAAAAAGCCCAAAATATCGTCTAAAGATACAAGGGTCGATCAACATTGGCGATCGCCAATTTCGATATCATAGTCTTGTCCCTTCTCGCCGAATTTTACCATTGTTGTGCTTGATCCTATTTTTTGGGTAGGACTGTCCCTATTATTGGTTGCAGTCAGCCTCACCGCCTTATTAATTGCAGCACTCCCCGCCATACTCGCCTTGGGGAGAGCAGCACGCAGCGTCGAAAAATTAGCTGATACCCTGTCGAGGGAATTTCCTCCCACCCTAGAGGCTATTCGCCTAACCGGGATGGAAATTAGCGATCTGACTGATGATGTAGCCGAAGGAGTCCAAAGTGCGAACCAAGTAGTTAAACAAGTTGATCGCAGTATTAGCAGTGCTAAACAACAAGCCAAACAACTAAAAATCGGCACGGGGAGCATTGTCGCAGGTATCCGTGTCGGTTGGGGAACCTTCACGGGTAAAGGTCGCCCTTCCCACAAACCCAGTTTACCCCCAGAACGCTCCTCCCAGAGACTACCATCTGATCGCGATCGACTTCAGTTAGGGGGAAACCCACCCTCCTATGAAGATTATGATTCCGAAACCCGACAGCCATACGATTGAAAAAAAGCAATGGTAAACAGGTAATTAATTGATAATTAATAATTATTTCCTGTCCAGAGTCAACTATACCCAAGCATAAAAAAAGGGAACTTTAAAAAAAGCCCCCTATTAGTGTCCAGTCAAATATCGAGTAGACCACCCAATTTAATAGTTAGTCTAGTTATCCGTTTTTCCCAGTTAGGTAAAGGTATTTTCGGATTCTACAAGTTATATAATAACCTATAGAAGCATAAAAAACAAGCATCTTGTGTGAACTTTATGCAAAAATTTGTAAAGTTTAAGCCAAGCTCTTACATTCGATCTAATACCGAAATCCCCAATAGAGATAGACCCAGCCTCAAAGTTTCAGCCGTTAAGTGACACAAAGCTAAACGAGAAGAGCGATCGCATTCATCAGCCTTCAAAACTGGACAGCGGTCATAAAACTGATTAAACTTCTGGCTCAATTCAAACAGATACTGACACAATCGATTCGGCAACAACTCTTGGGCCACCGTATCGATAACCTCATGTAATTGTAGTAAATGTTTAGCCAAAGTCAACTCAGAAGGGTCTTGTAAATTAATACTCGCCCTATCCCCCACCTGTTCAAAATCAATACTCCCCTTACGGCTAATCCCCTGAATCCGCACATAGGCATATAACATATAGGGGGCCGTGTTACCCTGTAGGGAGAGCATCTTATCAAAACTAAAGATATAATCACTGGTGCGATTTTGACTCAAATCAGCATATTTGACCGCATCAATACCAACCACCTCCGCCACATGATGCACAAATTCTGGAGACTCTGCGCGTCCTTCCTGCTGTAGGCGAGTTTCCAAATCCTCCTGAGCCCGTTTAACCGCTTCGTCCAAAAGATCCCGCAGCCTAACAGTTTCCCCAGACCGAGTTTTTAGCTTTTTCCCATCGTCTCCCTTAACCAGACCAAAGGGAACATGGACCACATCCACCCCATCGGGTATCCACCCCACCCGACGGGCTACCTGCCACACCTGGGCGAAATGATTAGCCTGACCCGCATCAGTGACATAAATTAGACGAGTAGCACCTTCAGTGTTAATCCGATGACGCACCGCCGCCAAATCCGTAGTAGCGTAGTTATAGCCGCCATTAGACTTCTGCACGATTAATGGTAGGGGGTCTCCTTCCTTATTGGTAAATCCTTCTAAAAATACGCATTTTGCGCCTTGGTCTTCCACCAATAACCCAGATGCTTCCAAATCCGCCACCACTTCCGCCAACATGGGATTATAAAATGATTCACCCCTTTCGGTGAGTTTAATATCAAGGCGATCATAGATTTGTTGAAACTCCCGGCGAGACTGATCACAAAGCAATTCCCACGCGCGGCGACTATCCTCGGATCCTGATTGTAAACGGACTACCTGCTCGCGAGAGGCTTCTTTAAACTCTTCATCTTCATCAAAGCGCTTTTTGGCTTGACGGTAAAACTCGACTAAATCGCCAATATCTAAAACGTCAGCAGTAGTTAAGGCTGAGGGGTATTTTTCCTGTAGGTAACTAATCAACATCCCGAATTGTGTCCCCCAGTCGCCAACGTGATTGAGTCGTAGCACCTGATGACCTTCAAACTCCAAAATCCGAGCGATACAGTCCCCGATAATGGTCGATCGCAAATGACCAACGTGCATTTCTTTGGCAATATTGGGGCTAGAAAAGTCTACAATCACCTTTTGTGGGTCTCCATTCGGGGCGATTCCCAGCCGAGGGTCAGTTAATTTAGCATTAAGTTGGGTTTCCAGGTACTCTGATTTGAGGCGCAAATTGATAAATCCAGGTCCGGCAATTTCTGGAGGGGAGCAGATATCATCAATTTGAAGATGCTCTATAATGGTGCCCGCTATCTGGCGAGGGTTACTTTTGAGCTTTTTGGTGAGGGACATGGCAACGTTGCACTGATAATCCCCGAATTTGGGGTTACTGCTGTTAACTATTAATGGATCAGTCCCACTGACCGTTTCCCCAAAGGCATCAGTTAGGGCTGTTTCAAATCGCGATCGCATCTGTTGAATTAGAGAAGACATAATTTTGGGCTGCCGATTACGCAGTGCTTGAATTACAGAAAAGATGATATTTTTCACCGATTATATACAAATCGGCCCTTTGACCATCCCCAAGGGTGATCAACATCCATACTGGCTGATTTTATCGCATTAGGTCAACTATTCGCGGTTAAGTTCTGTGGATTTATGGACTATTAAATCTGTCTTTTTTCACAGAACATAATCTACATTTACCCAAATATACACAAGCCATATAAAATAGAACATTGACCTAAATTAAACCGCGCTCTCTTGGGGCTCACTATTTACTTGATCGACAACAGGCACTCAAAATGTTAGAAGCACTTATTTGGATAGGGATTTTTGCAGTTAGTCTCGCGGTTCTGATCTATGCTTCCGATTCCTTTACAGAATCAGCTAGTAAACTGGGGCTATTTTTCGGATTGAGTCCCTTTATTGTGGGCGTGACCATTGTGGCGATCGGTACCTCTCTTCCCGAACTGGTTTCTTCTCTGGTAGCCGTTTATCGAGATACCTCAGAAATTGTAGCTAGTAATGTTATTGGTTCTAATATTACTAACATTTTTCTGATTGTTGGGGTCGCCGCCGTTATCAGTAGTCCGATGAAGATTAATTATGACCTGATTTCTGTGGATTTACCTATGTTGGTGGGCTCCGCTATTCTGCTCTATTTTACCATTAGTGATGATGTTTTTTCTACCGGAGAAGCTCTGTTATGTCTCATCGGATTTTTGATTTATCTGGTTTATATTATCCGAGAAGGTCAACAGAATAATAACCCTGAAGTTGACGATGAGGTTAACTCGACTCGATTTGTTATTGTGAATGTGGCGATTGTGGTTTTGGGCGCTGTTTTTATCTTTGTCGGCGCTAACTATACCATTGAATCAATTATTAAACTCTCGGAAATCTTCAATCTGGGAACTGAGATTATTGCAGTTACTGTCGTGGCTTTGGGGACATCTTTACCGGAGTTGGTGGTCACCATTTCTGCCGCTAGAAAAGGCGATGCAGAAGTGGCGATCGGAAATGTGGTCGGCTCCAATATTTTTAACTCCTTAATCGTTATGGGAGTGCCGGGACTGATTAAACCTTTAGATATCCCTGATGATATCTTAATTAATGCTCTTCCGGTCATGCTGGCGGCGACTTTACTGTTTTTCTTTGTCACCCAAGATAAACAGGTAACACAATGGGAAGGATTGCTATTTTTTGTGCTTTACGGTTGGTTTGTTGGTCACATTTTTGGCTGGTTATAAACTGTCCCCAGCAGACTAACTCCCCAAACCAATAGCCGGTCATCAGTAGGGGCGAGATTTTTCGCTCTTACTGATGATTAACAAAGGTCAAGGGAGTCTGAAGTTGATTTGGCTACGTCAGCATCATCAGAGCTGGCTTTTTTTTGTCAGTTTAAGCTGTTCTTCGATTTGGTTACCAACTGCGATCGCCTATTTTCCCCCTTCCCTATGACTCATAGGGATTACGGTTCACCGTTTGAGCAATTCTAAGCTGCTCTTGAATCATATCTCGGTGACTCAAAAGCGGTTCACTGGGAACTGTCCGACCCGCTACAGTTCTGCGAGCCGGAGCCGGAGGAGGAGTAGGACGACTTTGGGGAGATGCTAATGGTGCGATCGCATCCTTGAGCAATTTAATTGCACTGTTACGAGCATCTGTTTGTTTGGGTAACAAATCTATTAGCTCCCGGATAGTTTGTTCATACTGGACTTCTTCGGGAGATATCAACGGCGTAGACAATCTAATTGGATCTCGCTGAACAGCAGCGATCGCCTGACGCACCGTTTCCTGTATTTTACTTCTGTAGGTTTTCGCTCGTTGCTCCTGTTTGTTTCTACCCTCCTGACAAGACGCATACAACGGCGGCAGACGATTAAGAGCGTAGGTTGCTACTTCCACCCGACTAATATACTTTAGTAAATTCTCCGACAGACGCTTTAACTGACGATCAATTTCTTCATCTACCCAAATCTCCATCACATTTTGGTATTTTGGCGGTTTGTTATCGTTAGTAGTATTCATTTAATCAATTCTATAGTAATAGTTCTATATTTAAATCAATAGCATATTGCTTCTGGATTTGCTCAAGATTCTCTGTCCCCTTATCAAAAATTTACGCAATTTTGAGCAAATTTTATAAATCCCAACCTTTTGTAAAGAACCACAATACAATAAGGGGTTATGCCCATCATGGGTATAACCACCCATAAATACTCCCAGGACAAGTTACAGGACTATAGGGTATGAGCCTCCTAGTCACCTTTAGGGATGCACTTTTAGTCCTGATATTTATCGTGACATTAGATTTATAATAGATACTCAATTATACGAACACCTAGTTGGTCACATTTTATACTCAATATATATTAACCAATCCAATTATGAATAGATTAAAATTGCAGTTAGCCAAAATCTTCAACCGCAGACAACTATCTAAACTGATCAGATCCCTAGCCAAACTACTGCGAGAATTGATAGAAATCCTGTTAATTTTAGTAGCTGTTTTCCTGTTAATTTCTGCCATTCTATATATAGAAGATACCCTACAAGCCAACACAGAATGGGGTAAATTCTTTATAAATGCCCTAGAAAAGTCAAGAATACTTGGCACATTTGAAAGCATCAGTATTGTCACAGCATTAGTAATTTATGTCAGACAAGGCAAAAAGAAATCTCATTACGAAGCATGGCAAGTAATTGACTCAGCTCAAGGCATTAAAATTAGCCATGCTCGCATTAAAGCCTTAGAAGAATTATCCAAAGACGGAGTAAGTCTTAAAGGCTTATCTTTACCAATGGCTGATCTCGAACAAGTCACCTTGGTAGACACCGACTTTAAAGAAGCCAATCTGAAAACCGCTAAACTACAGGAAGCCAACCTAAAAGGCAGTACCTTTGAACTCACACAACTGCAAGGCGCTAACCTATGGAAAGCCAATTTACAGGAATGTTTTTTTCTACTCACCCAACTCCAGAAAGTCAACCTAAATGCAGCCAACCTACAAAATGCTGAACTTCAGGGAGTCAATTTATTAGAAGCTAATTTACAGCAAGCCAACCTACAGGGAGCCTACATTTTAGGAAACTTACAAGGAGCCAACTTTCAAGAAGCCAATTTAAAAGGTGCAAACCTTCAGGGAGCCTATCTTCAGGATGCTAACTTTAAACGAGCCAACCTGCGGGGAGTCAATCTTAAAGATGCTAATTTAACCGGAGTTAATTTTGAAGAAGCCAATTTACAAGGCGCTAACCTGCAAAATGCTCAGGGATTAACCACTCAACAAATTAGATTAGCAAAAAATTGGGAGCAAGCTCGTTATTCTAAGGCTTTTATATTGAGTTTAGGACTACCTCAAGATTCATCATTGGTCAACCCAGAAGAGTTGACCTAAATCTACCATTATTCAATGAAATATACCCATAAATTGGGGATAGCTCAATCAAAACTCAACCATCCCCAAATTTGATTAGGTGTTAATTCCAACTGGAGACCATCCAAAACAGGTAGCACAGTATCTCCCTCATACAACTCTATTTTTTGTTCAGGAAACACCAGAATCACACTGCCATCTTCATCTGGATTAATTAACCATCCCAGCTCCGTACCATTTCTTGAACACAATAATAACTTAGACAGCACTCTAGTCAGGTTTTGTTCTGGTGATAAAATTTCAATACACCAGTCAGGATATGTTGTAAAGCGATTAGCAATTCTCCCAGAAGGTTCGCGAGGAATTCTTGACCAGCGAAATACAGAAATATCTGGTACAATTGACCTGCCATCAAAAGTGCAGCGCAATTCAGGAAAGGCATAAGCAATTTTGTCTGTTTCTGTTACCTGATTAATCGCGCCGCCAAGTTTCCCCTGTAGTCTGCTATGTTCTCCCTGTGGCATAACTTTCTGAGTAATTTCTCCATTGATAAATTCTGACGCTGGCTTAGTTTCTGGAAGTTTCAGAAACTCCTCCAACTCAAGCTGAGGTTGGGTAATTGTAATCATGTCAGTTCTGTTAAGAGTAAACTGGATTGTATCTTAGACAAGAGATGAGTTGGTGTACATGGCCACCAAGTTAAGCCTAAACCAACTATAACATCTACAGTTTAGAGCATTCAGCCAACTAGGAGTTGAGGGTATGAGAATATTAGTAACGGGTGGAGCCGGATTTATTGGTTCCCATTTGATTGACCGACTAATGGAGCAGAAACACGATGTTCTGTGTCTGGACAACTTTTTCACGGGGAATAAGGATAATATTCTTAAATGGATTGGGAATCCTTATTTTGAACTGATCCGCCATCGTATCACTGAGCCAATTCGCCTAGAGGTGGATCAGATTTATCACTTGGCTTGTCCTGCTTCCCCTGTACATTATCAATACAACCCGGTCAAGACCATTAAAACTAATGTCATGGGGACCTTGAATATGCTGGGTTTAGCCAAACGGGTCAAGGCTCGATTTTTGCTGGCTTCCACCTCGGAAGTTTACGGAGATCCAGATGTTCACCCCCAAACTGAAGAGTATCGGGGTAATGTTAACTGTATTGGTCCCCGTTCCTGTTATGATGAGGGGAAGCGGGTGGCGGAAACTCTGGCTTTTGACTACTACCATCAAAATAACGTAGATATTAGGGTGGCGCGCATCTTTAATACTTTTGGACCCCGTATGCTGGAAAATGATGGACGGGTGGTGAGCAATTTTATTGTCCAAGCTATCCGGGGAATTCCTTTAACGGTTTATGGTGATGGTTCCCAAACCCGCAGTTTTTGCTATGTTTCGGATTTGGTGGAAGGACTGATTCGCCTGATGAATGGGGACTATATAGGGCCAGTGAATTTGGGTAATCCGGGAGAATATACGATTTTGGAGTTGGCTACTAAAATTCAACAGATGATTAATCCTGATGCTGAGATTCAATATAAACCCTTACCCCAAGATGATCCGAAGCAGCGACAACCGGATATTACCAAAGCTAAGAAGTATCTGGATTGGGAACCGACGGTACATTTAAATGATGGACTCAAGCTAACCATTGAAGATTTTCGGAGTCGGGTTATCCTTGAGAGTAAGTAATTTAGGTAATTGCCGATTGATGGGTCTTCTACAATTCTAAATGGTTGTGCTAATAAATCATGGCACTGCTATAACTCCTGTTGTATCAATCATTTGAGGAAGTTTGTATGCGTGTTTGTGTAATCGGTACTGGATATGTGGGTTTAGTAACCGGGGTTTGTTTGGCTCATACAGGTCATGATGTGATTTGTGTGGACAACAACGAAGAAAAGGTTAAGTTGATGAAGTCGGGACAGTCCCCAATTTATGAGCCGGGACTTTCGGAGTTGATGAAGTCCTGTGCGGAGTCTGGGAAGTTGTCTTTTACTTCTGACCTGAAAGCTGGGGTTGAACATGGGGATATTTTGTTTATTGCGGTGGGAACCCCTCCCCTACCAACAGGAGAAAGTGACACTCGATATGTGGAAGCAGTGGCGCGAGGAATTGGTGCTAATTTGACCCGTGGATCGGGTTATAAGGTGGTGGTGAATAAGTCTACGGTTCCTATCGGTTCGGGGGACTGGGTGCGGATGATTGTTCTTGATGGTTTTACTGAACAACAAAAGGAACAAGGAACTTCTGGGTCGGCGGGAGAATTGCAGTTTGATGTGGTTAGTAACCCGGAATTTCTGCGGGAAGGTTCGGCGATTTTTGATACTTTTAATCCCGATCGCATTGTGTTGGGAAGCAATAGCCAAAAGGCTTTGGGTCTGATGCAGGAATTATATCAACCCATTGTAGATCGTAAATATGCTGATGATCCCGATTTACCTCCGGTTCCGGTGGTGATGACTGATTTAAGTTCGGCGGAAATGGTCAAATATGCGGCTAATTCCTTCCTGGCGACTAAAATCAGTTTTATTAATGAAATCGCCAATATTTGCGATCGCGTTGGTGCTGATGTTAAACAGGTAGCCACTGGTATCGGTTTAGACTCCCGTATTGGTAACAAATTCCTGCAAGCTGGTATTGGTTGGGGGGGCTCCTGTTTCCCTAAAGATGTGTCGGCTTTAATTCATACCGCCGATGATTATAATTATGATGCCAAACTGTTGAAATCAGCCGTGGAGGTCAATGATCAGCAGCGGGTAATTGCGATCGAAAAATTGCAGCAAGTTCTCAAAATTCTCAAAGGTAAAACCGTTGGTTTACTGGGGTTAACCTTTAAGCCCGATACTGATGATATGCGGGATGCACCGGCTTTAAATTTGATTGAACAACTCAGCCGTTTGGGAGCCAGGGTGAAAGCCTATGACCCGATTATTTCCCAAAGCGGAATGCGTCATGGTCTGTCTAATGTGATGGTGGAAACCGACCCAGAATTGATGGCTGAGGGTTGTGATGCTTTGGTCTTAGTAACCGATTGGGAACAGTTCCAAAACCTTAACTATGCCAAAATGGTTAAATCTATGCACACTCCTGTTATCATCGATGGTCGGAATTTCTTAGACCGCAAAAAACTCCAAGAACTTGGTTTCCAATATGTGGGAATTGGACACTAACTTAGGATGAGTTAGTTTAATCCGCTAATTACAACTAATCAGAAACACTGAGATATCTTGATCAATCTGGTTTCTGCGAAATTAAAAGACGGAAGATATTACCAACCTTCCGTCTTTATTTATTTGTTGATTTAGCGGTTAATTACAGAGGATTCTAGGCGTTAGAATCGTTAGTAGGTAGGAGAGCTTCTACAGAGGTTTCGGGAGCGATTTTGGGAGCTACAAACCCGCCTGAGTAAAGCACTGAACCGCGTTGTTGTTGAGCAAATACCGGGAAGATTTCACGCACTTGAGAAGCGACTTCAACAGTTTTTACATCATAGGTTTGAGTCGCTACTTTCGGATATAAACCAATCCCGATAATTGGTAACAGTAGACAGGTGGCAATCATCACTTCGCGAGGTTTGGCATCTCCTAGATATTTTTCAATGTTGAATCCGCCACTATTTTCACCGTAGAACACCACCCGCAATAGGTTGAGTAAATAAATGGGGGTTAAAATTAGACCGACAGCAGCTAAACCGATGACTACAATTTTGAAGTTGGAACTGTAGATATCGCTAGTTGTGATGCCGAGGAAGATAGTTAATTCTCCGACAAAACCACTCATTCCAGGTAGTGCTAAAGAAGCCATTGAACCAGCAGTGAATAGGGCAAACACTTTAGGCATATCTTTAGCCATACCGCCCAATTTGGACATTGATAGGGTGTGGGTACGTTCGTAAGTAACACCTGCTAGGAAGAACAGCATGGCGGCGATTAAACCGTGGGAAATCATTTGCAGAACTGCGCCGTTAAGTCCCAATTCAGTTAAGGAAGCAATACCCAGGAGGACAAAACCCATGTGGGAGATAGAGGAACAAGCTAATCGACGTTTGAGGTTATCTTGAGCAAAGGCGCTTAATGCACCGTAGACAATATTAACTACTCCTAGAATTGCCAGAATTGGGGCAAAATACAGGTGAGCGTTGGGTAGCATTTCCATGTTCATGCGGATTAAGCCGTAACCACCCATTTTCAGGAGAACACCCGCTAAAATCATGGATACAGGCGCGGATGCTTCGCTATGAGCATCAGGTAGCCATGTGTGGAGAGGGAAGATAGGGAGTTTGACGGCGAAGGCAATTAGGAAGCCTGCATACAAGAATAATTCTAAGGCTAGGGGATAGTTTTTGTGAGCGAGGGTGCTAATGTCGAAACTGAGGTTGGAGCCGTAGAATGCCATTGCTAGGGCGGCGACTAGGATGAAGATGGAACCTAGGGCAGTATATAGAATGAATTTAGTCGCTGCATAGAGGCGCTTTGCTCCACCCCAGATGGAAATCAGAATATAAACGGGAACCAGTTCTAGTTCCCACATCAGGAAGAATAATAGCAGGTCTTGGGCTGCGAATACTCCCATTTGGGCGGAGTACAGCACTAATAAGAGAAAATAAAATAGTCTGGGCTTGTTGGTGACGCGCCAGGAGGCTAGAATAGCTAATGTATTAACGAAACCTGTTAGTACGATTAGGGGCATTGATAGGCCATCTACTGCCACTGACCAGTTCAGCCCTAATTGGGGAATCCAACTATAGGTTTCGGCTAGTTGGAATGTTGAATCGTTGAGATTGTAGTTAGTCCAAAAGCATACAATTGTCAGAACTAAGTCTATCAAACCGACTCCTAGGGCATACCAGCGGATAGTTTTGCCTTCTCGGTCGGGAATTAGGGGAATGGCAAAGGATGCCAATAGGGGAAATAAGATAATTGCTGTTAGCCAGGGAATTTGACTGCTCATGGTCAGTGTGAGAATAAATACCTATTGCTTGCTTGTTAGTGAATTATACTCAAAGAGTAAAGTTTTGTTAAGCCTTTGGGCAAACTTTTTTTCGAGATTGTCTAAATCCACTACACAGTAAGGGTTTCAGGCTGTGATTTTTTTTTGATCCTGGGTTATCCTTGACTGCATGGATTGAGTATAGTCTATGACAATAGGTATGTCAACTTATTTGAATCTATCTATCTGGGGGTGTCAGTGGACCATTTTTAGGGACTTTGGTTGAAAAAGATGGATATTTATTCAGAAGCGACAAACTCTGTGTCACAATTGGGATCGGTTTAACCCATTTGTTAAGAAGTATAAAGCTGTCATCAGTTATGGAACCCCTTTATCAATATGCCTGGTTAATTCCGGTGTTGCCCCTCTTTGGTGCGATGCTGGTGGGCATAGGGCTAATCTCATTGAACAAAGCCACTAACAAAATTAGACAGGGAAGCGCTATATTCCTGATTTCCCTGTTAGGTGCATCAATGGTTTTGTCCTTTGCTCTCCTAGCCAGTCAAATCAACGGCCATGAATCCTACACTCATATAATTGAGTGGGCGGCGGCTGGAGACTTTAAAATCAGTATGGGCTACACAATTGACCATCTGACCGCTGTGATGTTGGCGATCGTCACCACTGTAGCCCTATTGGTCATGGTCTACACCGACGGCTATATGGCTCATGATCCAGGATATGTTCGTTTTTATGCCTATCTGAGCCTATTTAGCTCGTCTATGTTGGGTCTGGTAGTTTGTCCCAACCTGCTACAAGTCTATATTTTCTGGGAATTGGTAGGGGTATCTTCCTACCTACTGATCGGGTTTTGGTACGATCGCAAACCAGCAGCAGATGCCTGTCAAAAAGCCTTCATCACTAACCGTGTCGGTGACTTTGGTCTGCTGTTAGGCATCCTCGGTCTGTATTGGGCGACTAACACCTTTGAATTTGAGTTAATGGGGTCTCGCCTAGAATACCTAGTAGAAAGCGGGTCCATTAGTGGGGCGCTGGCTGCTATATTTGCCATCCTAGTGTTCTTGGGTCCCGTAGCCAAATCCGCTCAATTTCCCCTCCATGTTTGGCTTCCTGACGCAATGGAAGGCCCGACCCCCATTTCTGCTCTCATTCACGCCGCCACCATGGTAGCGGCTGGGGTATTCCTGATCGCCAGAATGTACCCCGTGTTTGAGGGTATCCCCGTGGTGATGACTACGATCGCCTGGACTGGTTGCTTTACTGCCTTTTTAGGCGCTAGTATCGCCATCACCCAAAACGACATCAAAAAAGGACTCGCCTACTCCACCATTTCCCAGCTAGGCTATATGGTCATGGCAATGGGTGTCGGTGCTTATAGCGCCGGACTCTTCCACCTAATGACCCACGCCTATTTTAAGGCAATGTTGTTCCTGTGTTCGGGTTCGGTTATTCATGGTATGGAAGCCGTAGTCGGACACGACCCGGTTTTAGCCCAGGATATGCGACTAATGGGGGGACTGCGGAAATATATGCCCATTACTAGCACCTGCTTTTTGATTGGGACTCTGGCTATTTGCGGCATTCCTCCCTTTGCTGGCTTCTGGTCAAAAGATGAGATTCTCAGCAGTGCCTTTGCTTCTAATCCTGCCCTGTGGGTGGTAGGCTGGCTAACGGCTGGTATTACGGCATTTTATATGTTCCGTATGTATTTCAGCACCTTTGAAGGTCAATTTCGGGGTAATGATACAACCATACAGCAACAGCTAACGGCGGCGGCTAATGGCCCTAATTATGCCTTTGGTCCGGGTGCGATGAACCCAGAGGAACTACATAGCGATGATCATGGTCATGGTCATGATCACGGTCATGGTCATAGTGATACTCCCCATGAGTCTCCCTGGACTATGACTATTGCTTTGATGGCTTTAGCTGTTCCCTCTGTGTTTATTGGGTTATTAGGAACTCCCTTTAATAACTATTTCGAGATGTTTATTCACGCTCCCGGGGAGTCAATAGCTGAGGT
This sequence comes from Arthrospira sp. PCC 8006, assembly GCF_046480465.1. NCBI lineage: Bacteria > Bacillati > Cyanobacteriota > Cyanophyceae > Oscillatoriales > Microcoleaceae > Arthrospira > Arthrospira sp. PCC 8006. The sequence continues at coordinate 5,431 of NZ_PKGG01000026.1, read as the reverse complement.
GATGGAACAGTTGGCTGAGTTTGAACTCGGCGAATTTGTGATTATGGCGGGGAGTTCCGTTGGCATTGCTTTGATTGGTATTACTTTGGCATCCTTGATGTACTTGAAACATCAAATAGCTCCAAATGCGATCGCTCAAAAAATCCAACCTCTTTACCAATTCTCCCTCAACAAATGGTATCTCGACGATATTAACGACCTCCTATTTGTCAAAGGAAGTCGCCGCCTCGCCCGTCAAATTCTCGAAGTTGACTATCGAGTTGTTGATGGTGCCGTTAACTTAACAGGTTTAGTGGCTTTAGTCACCGGAGAAGGTCTCAAATACTTAGAGAATGGTCGCGCCCAATTTTACGCCCTGCTTGTATTTGTAGCAGTCCTCGGCTTTGTCGTATTTTCCGGCATTGGCTAACTGCAATTACCTCCGTGTTTCCGTAATTTGGGGAAGTGGAAAATCTCCGGTTTAACTAACCATTAGATTCACAACACTTTCCCAATCTTGTAGTGAATGATTGGCGCTTTTGTCCTAAGCGTGAAAGGACAACTAAACATGACAATGGCTAATTTTCCTTGGCTGACGATTACAATTCTGTTTCCCATTGTGGCATCACTGTTTTTACCCTTTATCCCTGATAAAGATGGTAAAACGGTGCGCTGGTATGCCCTAATCGTGGGATTGATTGACTTTTCAATTATTGTTTATGCCTTCTGTACTGGGTATGACTTGAATACCCCCGGTTTACAGTTGGTAGAACGTTATGACTGGCTACCCGAAATCGGTTTGAGTTGGTCCGTGGGGGCTGATGGCTTATCTATGCCCCTGATTATCCTCACCGGATTTATCACCACCCTCGCGATTTTAGCAGCTTGGCCAGTCACTTTAAAGCCCAAACTTTTCTACTTCCTAATGTTGGCGATGTATGGCGGTCAGATTGCCGTTTTCGCTGTCCAGGATATGTTGTTATTCTTCCTGGTTTGGGAGTTGGAATTAGTTCCCGTTTACCTAATTCTTTCAATTTGGGGCGGTAAAAAGCGCCTGTATGCGGCTACTAAGTTTATTTTGTATACCGCAGGCGGTTCCCTGTTTATTTTGGTCGCAGCCCTGACTATGGCCTTCTATGGCGATACTGTTACCTTTGATATGCAGGCGATCGCCATTAAGGACTTTCCCATTAAACTAGAATTACTCCTGTATGGTGGGTTTCTGATTGCATACGGGGTCAAATTACCCATTTTTCCCCTTCATACCTGGCTACCTGATGCCCACGGGGAAGCTACCGCCCCCGCCCATATGTTACTAGCGGGTATCCTCCTAAAAATGGGCGGTTATGCCTTGCTACGCATGAATGTGGGAATGCTACCCGATGCCCATGCCACCTTCGCCCCCATTTTAGTGATTTTAGGCGTAGTTAACATCGTCTATGCCGCCTTCACTTCTTTTGCCCAACGCAACCTCAAACGAAAAATCGCCTATTCCTCAATTTCTCACATGGGGTTTGTGTTAATTGGTATGGGCTCATTCACAGAAATAGGCCTCAGTGGTGCCATGTTGCAGATGATTTCCCATGGCTTAATTGGGGCTAGTTTATTCTTCCTGGTCGGCTGTACTTATGACCGCACCCATACGCTCATGTTAGATGAAATGGGAGGGGTTGGTTTAAAGATGAAGAAAGTTTTTGCCATGTGGACTACTTGTTCAATGGCATCTCTAGCCTTACCCGGAATGAGTGGGTTTGTGGCTGAATTAATGGTGTTTATTGGTATCGCTACCAGTGATGCTTACAATGCCACATTTAAAGTGCTAGTCGTCTTCCTGGCTGCAGTTGGTGTAATTATTACCCCCATTTATCTGCTGTCCATGCTGCGGGAAATTCTCTATGGTCCCGAAAATCAGGAACTAACCTCCCACGAAAAACTGGTAGATGCAGAACCCCGCGAGGTATTTGTTATCGCCTGTTTATTAGTGCCCATAATTGGCATTGGGTTATATCCCAAAGTGGTAACACAAATGTATGATTCAACCACAACTCAACTTACCGCTTTAATGCGGCAGTCTGTCCCCACTTTGGTTAAGAATAATCCCATTGCTACCAATACTCAAGAATTGGTTTCTCTAAATGCTCCCATCATCGGTAAGTCCCTGTCTGAGAATTAACCAATTTAACCAATTCAATACCTAATTAATCATTCCCCCCCAACTGCTGGGGGGATTTTTTTATCATACCATAGCAGCCCTATAAACTTAACTGACAACATTTATAGCTGGCTTGATTTATGGGAAGTAATATAACCGCATAAAAACCATTGAGTTACCGTCAAGATATAGTAAGCACCTGTCATCATTAAAGCCACACTACCAAAGCGGATAATACCTTCAGAATGGTTTAACAACCGCTTGCTTTGTTTTGCTAATCCAGTAAACAAACTAGCTAGGAAAATCAACAGAGTATATCCCAGAGCATAACTCACCATAGTCAGGGTTCCGAGCAGTTGATAACCCCTCTCCGCCGCCCCTGCTAATACCGCAAATAACACCGGACTAGCACAGGGAGAACTCACCAAAGCCAAAGTTAAACCTACTTCTGGTAGAAGATGACCCTAAACTAGCTGAATTTATCGCATCGGAACTCATCACCCTAGAGGGATATCAGGTAACAGTTGCTTCTAACCGCATTGAAGGCTTAACTATAGCTCATAATTCTGACCCTGATATGTTAATTTTAGATTGGTGTCATTAATCAATAAGTATGATATAATTATATGTTGTCTCATCTTATCTTGTTGACACCAACAAAAGTAGCTCATGAATCCATTTTCTCATCAGAACCCTAATTCTCAGAAAGATAATCAATCCCCCAATGGGTTAAACAATATCCATCATCCCTCGGAATCAGATATCGAAGACCTGCAATTTAATGAATATGATCCACGAGTAGTTAAAAATCTCAAAAATTCCTTTTTGTCTCTAGTAGTTATTGGCTTAGTTTTAGGGCTTTTTATTGCGGCGGGAGTTATATATATTATGAATCGATTTGATATTAATGCTCAACCTAGTAATAACTCTAGCATCCCACCAGTTCAAGAATTGTTATAAATTCTGTGATTAATTATTCAGTATTATAACGCTGTTGGGCGATTTCTTTAACTTGTTTAGCAAAATGAGGATAGTTGTCTAAAACACTGTCGAAATCTTCTTTTAACAGTACAAAAAGCTCACAATAGCTGAGGGTTTTAACGGACGCAGTGCGACGGGTAGAATAAACTAGAGCAATTTCGCCAAAAAATGACCCCGCTGACATGATTCTATATACTTTTCCGGTTTTTTCGGAAAAGGCTTGCACTTCTCCCCGCTGGATAAAATACATTTCATGTCCTAACTGTTCCTCCCTAATTATATAGTCATTTGGTGGCAATATTCTCGGTTTTAGTTTAACCACTAAGGCTTCAATACAAGCTGGATCAGCATTTTTAAATAGGGGGACTTTTTCCAATAATTCCTGATATAAATACAGATAAATTTTAGTTTTTAAAGAATTGGGAATTTCATCGAGAAAGTCCCGGTCAAATGATGTGTCTCGGTTGCATTCCCACAGATATTGATAGTAGTCCCTAACCTGCGCCTGTAAAAAAGCCGGAATTTTGCGATCGCGCATATAAGACTGAACTTGATCAAGTTGTTCTCTAAACCTAGCCTGACTAGCATCTAAACTACTGACCACAGAAGCCACATTACCAATAATAAACGCATACATAGACACCCCCAAAATCATTACAACTAAAGTAAATGCAATTTCTAAGTTACTGGTGGGGGTAATATCGCCATAACCGACAGTTGTTAAAGTAGTAATTGACCAATATAGAGATTTCATATATTGGGTAGCTATGGGGGCTGTATCTAAGTTAGAATTAATTAACCAAGAGTCTCCGTAAGCAATCATTGACTTACCAATCCAAAACCAGATACAGGCGACCCAATGATCAATCAGAAATATAATCAGCACTAACTCAGTCATACGCACTAGGGCTGGATTAATTTCAACATTAGTCTCACATCGCCGTAAAATTCTAAAAAATTGCGACAGTCTCAACAGCCTCGGTATTCTGAGGATAGCCAATATCAATACTGATAATTGAGGAAAAAATAGCCTAGCCATTAAATCCAGGGGGAGACTAGCGGCTAGGTTCATTTTCAAATATGTAGCCAGGTAATTTTGAGCGATTTTTTGCAGGTCTGTAATACATTCTCCTTGGTCAATATATGCCATCCTAAATCTTAGGAAAATATCCATGATGAAAATTAAGTCTGCGGCTAAATCTATCCCTAACCATAAATGGGAAGTAGTGGTATCAAAAGCTATACGAAATGGGATAACAATAAAATTGTATAGTATCACCAAAACTAATAAACATTCCCATAAAAAAACTTCTTTTGATTCTGGGTCAAAGATTTGCATTTATATCATCTCTCCTGATTTACTGTATCCGGGATTACCAAACATGGGATAATTTTAAAAATTTTCAGGGATTTTTCGGCTTAGTCTCATCAAAATTTAAGTTATATGAGGTGATATATAACCATGGCATAGATATGGTATCTGATGTAAACTTGGGGAACACTTGAGAAACTTGTGTTTTCCAAATTTCCGGTAATTTTAGCTAGATAGTTGTTACAATAACTGATCATCATAGTACTAGCCAATTAATCATGATTCAGACCACGATCGCACCATTTCACAAAACAATTAAATCCCCTTTAACCAAAAACTCGATTAGGGTTTTACAGATTAATCTAGGAAAACGCTGTAACCTCGCCTGTACTCATTGTCATGTAGAAGCTGGTCCCCGACGCACCGAAGAATTAACCCCAGAAATTTGTGAACAATTAATTGAGTTAATTCGGCGTTTTCCACAAATTGAAACTGTGGACTTAACTGGTGGTGCGCCCGAAATGAATTATGGTTTTAAGCCATTATTAGAAGTGGCGAAATCCCTCAATAAACAAGTAATTGTCCGTTCCAACTTAACTATTTATTTTGTTAAGGGATTTGAGGATATCCCCGCCTACTGTAGCCACCACCAAGTCAGGATTATAGCATCTTTACCCTGCTATTTGCAAGATAATGTCGATCGCATGAGAGGTTCAGGGGTTTATCAAGACTCGATCGACGCCATTCAAAAACTCAACCAATTAGGATATGGTCACGCGCCGGATCTAATTTTAGATCTAGTCTATAACCCAGCTTTACCCACCTCAGACAGCTTTTCCCTACCCCCCCAACAGGAAAACCTACAACAAGCCTATAAGGTCTATCTGCGAGAGAAATTCGATATTGAGTTTAATCAACTTCTCACTATTACCAACCTTCCCATAGGTCGAACTAAGTTATTTTTACAGCGTCAAAAACTCCACGATAAATACTTAGATTTTTTGGCG
>NZ_PKGG01000578.1:0-410 GCF_046480465.1 Arthrospira sp. PCC 8006 | reverse complement strand
TCTATTAAATATCTACTCCCAACAAGMTGATTATYGATTACTGTTTACTGTTCACCGATCACTGATTACTGTTCACCGATCACTGATTACTGTTCACCGATCACTGATTACTGTTCACCGATCACTGATTACTGTTCACTGATCACTGATTACTGTTCACCGATCACTGATTACTGTTCACTGATCACTGATTACTGTTMACTGATCACCGAAAACTAAACAGCCTCAAAATAAGTATCAGGATMAGAGGCATCATACGGCTCATTAATCCAAAAAATCGTGTAAAGAACCTCCTCACCTACATTCTTAATATTATGCGTGTACCAAATGGGCATATCAACGTAGGCGGGCTCTTCACCATCCAAATAAAAATCATGCACTTCATCAGTACCAATTCGACGTAATTGAAT
>NZ_PKGG01000528.1:0-545 GCF_046480465.1 Arthrospira sp. PCC 8006 | reverse complement strand
GCAAAACAATCGTGAGCACCTTTGAAAATATAACAATTAGCGAACAAACGGGGCTTACTTATGCCGGGGCGAGGTATTATCCGGCGAGGGTAGGGAAGTGGTTGAGTGTGGATCCGTTGGCAAGTGAGTTTCCAAGCTGGACGCCATATCATTATGTGCACAACAATCCGGTGAATATGACCGACCCGGATGGAAGAGCAGCTTGGTGGCCTGGAGTTACAACTACCTATATAGAAATAAGAGCAGCTGTTGGAGTAGGAGTAGGAGCTAATTTTATTCGTCAATCGGGAGTTGTAAGAGATGAAGTAGGGAAAACCCATTTCATTTCGCAAAGTCAGGTCATGGTTGATGGTTCTAGACCTGGATCAATGGCAGGAGGAATGGCTTCAGTAATGGGAGGCGTTTCTCAGGATTTTAAACATGAAACGTTCTTAGGTCAACAACGAAGTAATAACTCGCAATTTTCGGCCGGTTCTGCTGCAGGTCCTGCAGTGGGGTTAGGCTTTGGAGATGGGACAGTATCCTTATTAGCGGGGACGGGAATA
>NZ_PKGG01000322.1:0-4334 GCF_046480465.1 Arthrospira sp. PCC 8006 | reverse complement strand
ATTTTGTGATCTAAAAATTAACATGAGTGAATACATACCATTTTATTTTCCCAAATGTCCCAGTTGTGGTAAACAATGGGGCAAAAATTATCATAGAAGTTGTATATTTAATGGTGAATTATTAATTGAACCATATCAAAGACAGATTAAATGTGATTCTTGCGGTGAGCAATGGTATGTTCTAGATAGTAAGTTTTATTRCTCTTGTGGATATCAATTTTATCCTTCAGAAGTAGAAGAAGCTCTGACTACCACGGAATTTCTCAGGCAGAGGTTGCTTCAAAAAATCAATKAAATGGATTTGTATGAAAGTCAAATTATTGCAAAATCTCAAAGTTCTTTTAGTCAATGGGTGTCTGATATTAGTTATGACATTGCTAGAGTTTTAGGTACAACAGCATCTAAGGCAAGACAACTGATTACTAATTTTTTTGATAAATGGTTCAGTTAGAAAACTAAATATACAGCTTAAGTCAGTTGTACACAAACTTAATATTTCAGTGATTCCAGTTTCAGGAATTGGAGTTCAATTGCAAGAGGGATTCTTCATTTTTAGCTATGATAAGCACTCAGAGAGGTAGTTGCGATCACCGATCTTGAAATTTTCCCCGAAGATGGAAAACGCTACGAAATTATTGACGGAGAGTTAATTGTCACCATAGCAAATCATTGGAGACATCAAGAGGTCAGCGGAAATATTTATGCGGAGTTACAGGCTTGGTCTCGTCGGACGGGTTGGGGAAGATCTGCGATCGCACTAACCCCGTTATCGATCGCCTAAATTGTTTAGGCTAATTAAGATATGTTATGATTGGGGTGGCTTTTCCGTGGTATTGATATGGGATCTGTGGTTTCTGGTTCACGAGCAACTATTAAATACTTGAAAGAACCTACCTCAATGGCTTGGGTTCAACAGGCGATCGCTAATTTGGATATTATCCTACTTGACCACTCCCACTGTGAACGTAAGGCGGCGGGAGTAGCCTTGAATTTGATGTTTCGTTACCCCTCTAGTACCCAATTGGTGCGAATGTTAACAGCGATCGCTCAAGAAGAATTACAGCATTTTGAACAGGTCAATCAGTGGTTAGAAAAACGACACATTCCCATGCGATCGCTTCCCTCTCCCCCCTATGGCGCAGGTTTGAATCGCCATGTCCGCCGAGAAGAACCACACAGAATGCTTGATTTATTATTGGTTTCTGGATTGATAGAAGCCCGCAGCCATGAACGTTTAGGCTTATTATCCCAATATTGTCCTGAGTTGGAATTGGCTAAGTTTTATCGCAGTTTGATGGCTTCCGAAGCCCGTCACTATGGTATTTATTGGGTGTTAGCAACTACTTATTTTGAACAGGAAACCGTTAGCCAAAGACTAGAGGAATTGGCTACTATTGAAAGTCAACTCCTTTCCACACTGCACCCGGAACCCCGGATTCATAGTTAGTCTCTGCCAAAAACTCCGATTTCTTAACTGATTATATCACCGAATTAACGGTTATGAGAAAAGTATATAAAGATTTTATAATTCGTTCCTGGGAATCAGGCGATCGCCAAGTTGTTCAAGACTTAATCGCCTCCGTCTTAGCTGAATATCGTTTAACTTGTGAACCGGAAGGCGCTGATGTGGATGTCTGGGAAGTCGAAAAGTATTATCTTAATAAGAATGGGGAATTTTGGGTAGTAGAACAACATCAAAACCTAGTCGGAACTGCTGCTTATTATCCCATTAATCGTGGTACAAATGCCGTGGAAATTCGCAAAATGTATTTACAGCCACAGGTCCGAGGTCTAGGATTAGGCAAATATTTATTAACCCAATTAGAACAAGAAATTCACACACGAGGATTTCAGGAGATTTGGATTGAAACTGCAACGGTTTTAACGGAAGCCGTGAAACTCTATGAAAATCATGGCTATCAACCGACAACGGGAGTAGAAACTCGACGATGCGATCGCATTTACAAAAAAACTTTGCCTTAGTATAGAGACCTATACCAACCCGGCGGCGGTTCTGAATGCCACACTCAGCCTTTCCGGTAGAGTCGGGAGCTTTCCCGCCGCCAAAGCTAAAAATTGGTCAATTAGCGGAACATACTACTAACGGAACTATCTTCGTGAATGCGCCAAATAGTTTCACCAAGTAAATTAGCAACCGATAACACAGTCAGCTGATCAAAAGTTTTATCCGGGGAAGCGGGGATAGTGTTAGTCACAATCACTTCCTCCAAAACCCCCGTAGACAGACGTTCAATAGCTGGGTGAGAAAACACCGCATGGGTAGCACAGGCATAAACCTGCCTAGCACCCTCTTCCCGGAGGAGGCGAGCGCCTTCGCTAATAGTCCCGGCTGTGTCAATCATATCATCAACCAAAACCGCTGTTTTACCTCTAACATCACCAATGACATTGAGAACCTCTGCCACATTATGAGACTGACGGCGCTTATCAATAATCGCCAGGGGTGCATCATTGAGTTTTTTAGCAAAAGCTCTAGCACGAGCGACACCTCCGACATCTGGAGATACTACGACAATATCAGATAGTCGTTTACTAGCTAGGTAGTTTAAAATAACAGGTGAACCATAAACATGGTCGAAGGGAATATCAAAATATCCTTGAATTTGTGCCGAATGCAAGTCCATGGCTAAAATCCGACTAGCACCAGCTTCGGTGATTAAATTAGCGGTCAGTTTGGCTGTAATCGATTCACGGCCGGCGGTTTTGCGGTCTGCCCTAGCATAGCCATAATAGGGTATTACCGCCGTAATTTGCCTAGCAGAGGCTCGACGACAAGCATCAATCATAATTAGGAGTTCCATCAGATTATCGTTGACTGGATGACAACAGGGTTGAATTAGGTAGACATCACAGCCTCGAATGGACTCCTGAATTTGGATGTAAAGTTCTCCGTCCGCAAACTGCTTGCGAACCATTGGCCCCAAATCAATGCCCAGATAGCGACTCACTTCGGTAGCTAAACCTGTATTGGCAGAACCTGAAAACAATCTTAGTCGATTGTGGTCGGTCATTAGTGCCTCAGAATGAGGAAGGGGTAGAGTGGCAGAACGGATCACGGCATTTCCTCGCAGTTCATTCCTAGCAATTTTATCATTATTTAGTAGCCCAGGAAACAGTTAAATTGGCTATCATTCAGGGGTAACTCTCCTTATCAAAGGATGGGAACAGGTGGCGACGGTTGTTGATGATATGCTCAACCAAGTTGGGGCGAGGTTGGCTCAACATACAGGTTATGGGTAAGTTGATCAGACCAGACTAGACCAATAATGCAAGGACGGAAAGGGAAGGCTCACGGAAACATGGTTAAAAATGTTGTTAAACACCAATTAGGGGGCATAATCAAGACTTTTTGAGGGCCTGGCCTTGATGTATCTGTTAATTTGTAACTCATGACAAGTATGAATTCTATGCAATCGGCTATTCCACTAGGGACTGTTTTACAAAATCGCTACCGCTTGATCAGGGTTTTGGGTCAAGGTGGGTTTGGCTTAACTTATCTGGCTGAAGATCTCGGTCGCTTTAATGAGTATTGCGCGTTAAAAGAATTTACCCCGGTGCAAATGGGGACCTATGCTTGGGAAAAGTCTAAAGAACTATTTAGGCGGGAAGCTCAGGTGCTTTACCAAATCCAACACCCGCAAATTCCTAAGTTTGGGGCGGTTTTTGAGGAAAATCAGCGCTTGTTTTTGGTTCAAGACTATGTGGAGGGTCAAACCTATTATGCGCTGCTCAAAGACCGGAAAAATGCCCCTGTTGGTCAACCTCGCACTTTTGCTGAGGCTGAGGTGATAACTTTCCTTGAGCAAATGCTACCAGTTTTGGAGCATCTCCATAGCCTCAATATTATTCATCGCGACATTTCCCCGGATAATATTATCCGCCGCGATCGCGATCAGCTTCCGGTTTTGATTGATTTTGGGGTAGTGATTGAACAGGCGACTTATATTCAGTCTCCGGGTCAAACTCAGCCGGTGGGTCAAACTAGGGTGGGAAAATTGGGTTATGCTCCTGCTGAACAAATGCAAACGGGGAAGGTTTCCCCCAGTAGCGATTTGTATGCTTTGGCGGTAACGGCGATTTTTCTGCTGACGGGACGGGAACCTCAAGATTTAATTAACCAACAAAATCTAACCTGGATGTGGGAACCTTGGGCTACTGTGACTCCTCAACTGGCGGCGGTTCTCAATAAAATGTTGAGCCGTAATCCTGGCGATCGCTATCAGTCGGCTAGGGAAGTACAACAGGCTCTCAATAATCTCTCTGGCATTATACCGACTCCCCCCACTACTGACCCGAATTTATCAGGACTTAAA
>NZ_PKGG01000484.1:0-885 GCF_046480465.1 Arthrospira sp. PCC 8006 | reverse complement strand
GGGTTTTATTAACGGGTTCTATCGGAATAATAATTATGCCCTCTGTTTCCCGCCCTGTGTTAGTAATATTAGGGATTAATTCAGGGGAAGGGGGAGGTTGATCAAATAGGGGTGGGGGAATGGTTAAAGGTACTGTATCAACTATAGGAAGGTCTGGCGCTACTTGTATTTCTATTTTAGGCGGCGCTGGGGGTTCATCAATGGGAAATTCTGGAAGTGGCGGCGGGATGATTTCCGCCGGAGGTATAGAAGTGGAAATTTGGGGAGTTTCTGGGGTGGAAATTAAATGGCGATCGCGACGATAATAATTGCTTAAATGGATAATTCCCGTAAATAGTCCCGTGGTAGTAATAATGATCATCAAAGTTCGTAGCCACGCGGGAGAGGTACGTTTTGGCTGACTTTCTGGGGTTAAAAAAGGTTCTATTTCCGTGATGCAATTCCGCAAGGCGGCGGCGACATCAAATAACTGTAATGCGCTTAAATGAACGAATGATTCCGCCGGACTAGGTGCTAAGTTTCCTAAAAATAAATCATGGTATAATAAGCCATCAGGCTTGATCTGGAAGTCTGAACAGGTAGTTAAGAGATTTTGCGGGTGGGGAGACTCTTCGGGAGTGGGGTCAATTTCCGACAAGGGGGAAGCCGTCAGAAAGTCGTTAATATACCTGTTGAGGCTTTCATAGAGGTTGGTTAAATTATGGCGATCGCCTTCTATGCTGATATATTGATCTTCCGAGAGACGGGGGTCATCAAAGGAAAGTTTAAACCGAAAGTTATCCCAACTCTCATGTTTCCAGCGACTCCAGAAAGAAGTATTGGCGCTAACTGCTAGGGTACAAGTGGGGGGGGTATATTGTCGGCTGAGGAACATAAGAGGGGGGA
>NZ_PKGG01000607.1:0-360 GCF_046480465.1 Arthrospira sp. PCC 8006 | reverse complement strand
GCACGTCCTCTATCCGGTTTATCGGTCAAGCCTTTTTCACGGGCATTGATCTCGGAGACAGGTTTTTTCAAATCCCTGTTCCATTCCAGAGCATTCATACTGAGATCGAGGTGGGCATCTATGGTAAACATGGGGGATTGGATTGAAGATTGAAGATTGAAGATTGAAGATTGAATATTGAAGATTTTAGATTGGGGTTTGAATAAAGTTAAAAGGGGATTGAGGAAATTAAACAATTATTTGGGTATGCAGGAATTCTAAAGAATGGCAGTAAACCACAAAATAGAAGCCCAAAATTTAAACTTCAAGAAACTTCCTTCTTCCATCTCATAAAACTATTTCAATTCAAACATGGCTTCG
>NZ_PKGG01000044.1:0-30536 GCF_046480465.1 Arthrospira sp. PCC 8006 | reverse complement strand
ACCCAGTTTACCTGGAAGAGTTTTTGTGGCTATTTTTTGCATTTCTTTGCCATAGCTTGATGTGTGAGAAACTAGCTGAGTGAGATCATCCGCCAGCTTTTTGACAGACAAGCTGGAACTAATATTACTGGTCGTGTCAGMAACTAATTTTTTAGCAACGTCTGTCTGTTTTAGGGCATCATTGATTGCCTTCAAAATTTGCTCTTGACTTGGCAAGTTTTTCTTAAAAAAATTCCGAGTAGAATTGGTAACATATTTGCTGTTGGATTTAATCCCATTCTCAATCATGCTTTGTATTTGAGATTTATCAGGGATTTGATCCAGAAAGTCCATAAAACCTGTTACAGAAATGCTTGCTACTAATTCTGATCGCAGGTTCCAAGAATTTGAAATCTCAGTCATAATTGATTTCTCGGCTGCTAAAGCTGGTGGAGAGGAAAACCAGAAACCAATACTAACAGTAACATATAATATGACAGTGACAATGGAAGTTGTCAGTTTAGTCCATTGACTCATATCAAACACTCCTTGCATTTTAACAATTTAGCCATAACCATAAGACCCTCAACTGCTAATTTAAAAGGCGATCGCCTATCACACCATCCGACCGACTAACCCAGTGATAAGCCTGATAGAATACGTGGCGCTTGTCTTCCATTTTATACACAACCATCATAAGTCAATTATATTTTCCGATATTTTTAATTATTTCTAAATATTTCTAAATATTTCTACAAAAAACGTCACTACAGTAGTTAAACTTTGTAGGTTGGGTGAAACGCAGTGAAACCCAACATGATTTAGAGATAGTAGTGTGAGGTGGCGACCAAGGGCCGAGTGCTAAACTTTGTAGGTTGGGTGAAACGCAGTGAAACCCAACAGAAGGTTAGAGATGGTGGCGTTGGGTTTCGTTACCTCCACCCAACCTACTCAACTAATGGTGGCGTGAAACGCAGTGAAACCCAACAGAAGGTTAGAGATGGTGGCGTTGGGTTTCGTTACCTCCACCCAACCTACTCAACTAATGGTGGTGTGAAACTACTCAACTAATGGTGGTGTGAAACGCAGTGAAACCCAACAGAAGGTTAGAGATGGTGGCGTTGGGTTTCGTTACCTCCACCCAACCTACTCAACTAATGGTGGTGTGAAACGNSMGTGAAACCCAACAGAAGGTTAGAGATGGTGGCGTTGGGTTTCGTTACCTCCACCCAACCTACTCAACTAATGGTGGTGTGAAACGCAGTGAAACCCAACAAACTGACTACCGAAAAGAGGCGGGTATGGGGGAAAGATTTAATACTACGGGGGAAATGCGATCGCCCTGGGGAGCAGCCCGTATTGCTTCTTTTCCCAAACCTTTACCCATCATCCCTGATATTGCTTTTTAGGTATCCTGATTTTACCCGTCCCCAATTTTAGTGTCGATTATTCCAGTATATAACGTATAAAATAGCCAACACCTGTAAGGGAATTAAGGCAAGATTACCGCGCATCCATACCGGAAACGAAAAACTGGAAAAAGTTATAAAGTACAGGAGGCTGATTCCTGTCAATCCAGTTAATAAAATCGTCTTTCTCTTAATCAACATTTTTGATAAAGTGCCTGAAATATAACCAGGGAAAAACCAGTAATAGTTAGATAATACTGATTTTTTAATTTGACCAGTCTATAGGCGTTAAAACCATCCTTTTTTATTGAGCATATAAGTCTGCAAAAACTCTTCATCACTCTTAGTCAAATAAATAATTCCTTCGACCAAACCGATTACACCTACAACTACTGCTGCTACTCCGCAAGTGAATAGGGTTGACAACAGCATAATTAACCCCTCTGTACTATATCCTAAAACGAACTTGTGAATCCCCAATCCACCCAAAAGAATTCCCAAAACTCCAGCAGCAATTTTCTTACTGTTGGCTTCCTGTAATGTAGGTTCTGACATCTGTCTTGACCCCTAACTAATTTTCTTTTAGACTAACCCCAATTGGGAGCATCTCAGGAAAATTATAGAATTAATTTATATTTGTTTAATGTTTGTTTACATTCAGTAATTATTTGTGATATTACCCATGTTATATGAAAGCCAGGTTTAGGGTGAGTTCCCCGGTTGTGAAGAAAACAGCCAAACGAATTCCATGATAACCCAATAAGACGATGAGAAACCATCCTACCAACCCCATCTTATGGTTGAATAACCAATCATGCAAGGAACTAGACAAATAACGACGGGTTAAAATTTCAATACATAAATGAATAGTCATCAATAAAAAACCCACAAAAACGCATATTCCCAATCCATGATAGGAGAGAGATTCTCTGAGGTTCCCCCTAGCAATTTCTACAAAAGCACGAGTCATCCCACAGGTAGGACAAGGAATACCCGTCGCTGATAAAATTAGGCATTTCCACCCAAAACTAGCAGAAGTATGTCCTAATAAATAAGCACCGACAAGGGGAGAAGAGACACAAGACAAGCTAAAATAGCGCCATTGTAAGGCTTGAGTAGATAATTTTTGGGAAGATAACTGAAATCGCATTATAGTTCAGACTTGAGCAAACCCAAAACTGCCGATCAGAGAATGTGCTGACATAGTGATAAAAGTATATCACAGTGCTAGTCTTTTTATGAGGTTGGCGATTGTACAGATGTGAAGGGGGCAAAAAATGAGAATAATTACATCAACCAATCATCACTACGACTAAACTTTGTAGGTTGGGTGAAACGCAGTGAAACCCAACAGAAGGTTAGAAATGGTGGCGTTGGGTTTGGTTACCTCCACCCAACCTACTCAACTAATGGTGGTGTGAAACGACCGTGAAACTCAACTTTGTAGGTTGGGTGAAACGCAGTGAAACCCAACAGAAGGTTAGAAATGGTGGCGTTGGGTTTSGTTACCTCCACCCAACCTACTCAACTAATGGTGGTGTGAAACGACCGTGAAACTCAACTTTGTAGGTTGGGTGAAACGCAGTGAAACCCAACAGAAGGTTAGAAATGGTGGCGTTGGGTTTCGTTACCTCCACCCAACCTGCTCAACTAATGGTGGTGTGAAACGACCGTGAAACTCAACTTTGTAGGTTGGGTGAAACGCAGTGAAACCCAACAGAAGGTTAGAGATGGTGGGGTTGGGTTTCGTTACCTCCACCCAACCTACTCAACTAATGGTGGTGTGAAACGACCGTGAAACTCAACTTTGTAGGTTGGGTGAAACGCAGTGAAACCCAACAGAAGGTTAGAAATGGTGGCGTTGGGTTTCGTTACCTCCACCCAACCCCAGAGTTGGTTGTTTTTCCCGATAGTTTTGGATGTCACGCACCCTACAGCGCCCACACCGACAGAGGTAAGCCCCGACCAAACCGACCACTCTCAACAGATCTGACAAACACGGGGACCGAGACCACCCACCAACACCGACACGGACGAACAGTGACCACCCCGCCGCCAAAAGCCTCGGAAGACACCGCACGCCCGAAGGAGACAGCCGCCCGACGAGAGGAAAACCAGACCACACCAACCCAGCGAGAGAAGGACCGGGAAGAAGGACGCACACCCACGAAGGAGGCACCAGCCCCAGAAGCCCATAACACAACCGACCCAGGAAAAGGAGCCAGACCAGAAACAGAAGCCGGAGAACTCCCCCAAGACCAAGACACGGACACAGAAGCGAGAAGACCCATAAACAATAACCAAACGCAATTAATTGTAGGCGGGTTTCTCAAAGAAACGGTGGGGCGGGTTTATTGATAAGGTTGAGGATTGACAGCCCAGGCGCGTCCCTACAATTATCAATTATAGCTGGGTATGGGTGAAAGATTTTCCAGCCATGCTCAGGCTTCTTTGAAAAATCGGATAATTTCCCTCACGTTATTGAGGATTTGGCTGTCTTCTGTAATTTGCGCGATCGCTTTTTCAGCGGTACGAGAAAGGCGCTCATGTTCGGATTGGTTGGTGGCTTTGAGAGTTTGCATATCGGCAGCTAAACGGGTGATTTCATTTTGACAAAAAGACAATTTTTCGTTTTGTTTAGATGCCCAAGAATTGGATTTATTGGGGTCAAGACTCTTCTGGATTTGCTCTAATGAAGCCTCAATAAATTCTACTCTACCCCTCAATTCTACTACATCCTCGCGGGGATAAGAAAACTCCCGACGCACCATTGATAAACGGGCTACTAAGTATTGATAACCTCGGAGACATGGACGTAAAATGGTTAGTAATAATGCCGCTACAGAGCCGATATATCCAACTACACTAATTCCCGCCCATGATAACCATAAAAGCACGATCGCACTAGCTATATGTAAGGCGATCGCCGCCCACAAAGAACGACCAACTAATTTATGCACATAAGAACGCTGACTGGGTTCAATCGGAATCCCTTTTTTGTCGGACTCCGCCGCCTCTGCCAGAACTTCCTTAGCATCAAAGTGTATATTCCAAGGCACAGTTACTATTAACAATAGCCACCCAAAAGTAATGCCGCCAATAATCCAATCCAAAAAACTCCCACTGGGAATATTGAGCCACTGAAGTATGGAAAAAGTCAGCAGTAAAATCACAACAAATCCAGCAGTCAAAACACCGAAATTAAATGGTAACTTCATACTAAAAATCCCTGCAAATATAAAATTTTGACAGTTCGTACTCCCCCCCTAGCCAAGAGTTCAGGTATAATCTCTCAGAGGTGGTAATCATTATTATGCAGAAGGTGTTAACCTATATGGCGATCGCTGTGACAGTCTGACAACCGGCTAATGGTACTATTGAATATGAGAATCAGAGATTTTGGGCACTATAGGTGAGTAGGTGTGCAGTAGAGAGAAACCATGACCAAATTAACCGGAAAAGTTTATTTAGTAGGGGCGGGATTAGGAAATGTAGCTTATTTGACTGTAAAAGCCTATCAATTAGTAAAGCAGGCTGAAGTCCTAGTTTATGATGCCCTAGTTGATCAGTCAATTATACCCCTAATTTCGCCCCATTGTCTGAAAGTATATGTGGGAAAGCGAGGTAGCCAAGTCAGTACGCCCCAAAGCGAAATTAATGGTTTATTAGTAAAATATTGTCAACAAGGAAAACTGGTGGTGCGACTAAAGGGTGGCGATCCATTTATCTTTGGTCGCGCTAGTGCGGAAATTCAAGCCTTAATTGCTGCTAAGTGTGAATTTGAGGTAGTCCCAGGTATTTCCTCAGCATTAGCCGCCCCCCTACTGGCTGGTATTCCTGTCACTGATACAGTCATGAGTCGGTGTTTTGCAGTCATGACAGCCCATGAGCCAGAAGCGCTAAATTGGGCGAGTTTATCGGAACTCGAAACTTTAGTTATTCTCATGGCGGCGCGAAATTTACCTGTGATTGTACACCAACTTAGACAACATGGGCGATCGCCTGAAACTCCCATAGCGATTATTAAAAATGGCGGTCGCTTTAATCAAAAGGTAATCGTTGGCACCTTAAATGATATTGTACATAAAACATCACGAGAATCCTTATCTCCCAGTGTCATAGTTGTGGGGAATGTCGTGCAACTGCAAACCTATCTACAGCCTCGCCATAACCACTCAAGAATTATGCTGAGTCCATTACTTAATCACACCATTTTAGTCACCCGTTCGTCGGAACAATCAAACGAGTTTCGCAGTTTGCTGGAACAAAAAGGGGCTGAAGTCCTAGAAATGCCTACCCTAATGATCAGACCTCCTTCTACTTGGGAACCCCTTGATCAAGCGATCGCCTTCTCTGATACATCAAAGCCTTTTGACTGGCTATTATTAACCTCTGCTAATGCTGTATCATTCTTTTTTGAAAGACTCTTAGCTAATGGTAAAGATACCCGCATTTTAGCCAGCACTAAAATTGCTGTGGTCGGCAAAAAAACCGCTATGGTTTTGCGACAATGGGGACTAAATCCTGATTTTATCCCCCCGGACTTTATCGCTGATTCCCTAGTCGAAAACTTCCCCGAATCAGTTAGCGGAAAACGTCTATTATTTCCCAGAGTAGAAACCGGAGGTCGGGAGATATTAGTTAAGGAATTAACCCAAGCCGGTGCGGAAGTAGTAGAGGTTCCCGCCTATGAGTCCGCTTGTCCAGATACCATCGATCCGAATGTTCAATCAGCCTTAGAAAATGGTATAATTAGTATTGCCACCTTTACCAGTTCCAAGACTGTCAAAAATTTCTGTAAACTCCTAGAAGGCTTTGCGGGTGATTCCTGGCGAGATTTAGTCACCGGAGTGGCGATCGCCTCTATTGGTCCCCAGACCTCCCAGACCTGCCAAACTCTCCTAGGAAGGGTTGATATTGAAGCCAAAGAATATACCCTAGAAGGACTCACTCAGGCTATCATAGATAAAATGTAGGCAGGAAGTCCTACCCTGTACCGGAACCCTATCAAAGTACAATTTAACCCTTTGTTTCCGGTAACTACCTCGAACAAACTTGATTGAGTTTACGTCATATTACCATAGACTAACTAATTAAATTTTAGGGATATAACCATGTTCAACTTGGGTTTTTCTCGCTTTGATTCCCTCACCGCCATTTTAACCGGAATGGCAACAACTGCCGCCGTGGTCATAAGTTGTCAAGTCGCCCTAGCTACTAAAAGCGCCCAGCAAGTCGCGGAAATCGCTGCACCCATTACAGTTCAAATTAATAGTGCCCTGGGAGACGGTTCTGGGGTAATTATCGCTAGACAAGATCATATCTATACAGTCCTGACCGTGAATCATGTAGTCAAAGCACCTGATGTCGCCTACAATATCCGCACCCATGATGGTCAAAGTCACCCGGTCACCAGTGTGACTAGACTGCAAACTACAGGTGATGAACCCGATTTAGCAGTAGTAAGATTTGAAAGTAACCAGGAATACCCGATCGCCACTTTAGGCGATTCTGAACAGGTAGTGATTGGGGTTCAGATTTATGTCTATGCTTATCCGGCTACTGGGGGGTTAACCGGCGCGGCACGGGAACCAGAACTCTCCCCCGGATTGGTCACCAGTCGCCCTAAAAATCGCCCAGAAGGCTATAATTTGCGGTATCAGGCTGTTACTTGGAGTGGTATGAGTGGGGGTCCGGTATTTGATTCTCAAGGCCGTGTGGTGGGTTTACACGGCCAAGGGGAGTTTGGATTTGCTCAAACTCGTTCTGGAGATGTTACCCCCATTAAAACTGGGTTTAATGCCGCCGTTCCCATTAATTTGTTTCTCGAACAACTATCACAAGCCCAGTTAAATCCTAGTGATTTACAAATGGATTGGGAAGCCCTAGAAGCCTCTCCTGTGTCGTTGGATACTCCCCAAAATGCCGAAACCTATTACTTTCGGGGGTTGAGTTGGTTGGATCGCGGTTATGCGTGGGAGGCGATCGCTGATTTTAACCGAGCCCTAGAATTGAATCCTAATTCCCCGGAAACCTATTTTAATTTGGGATTGGCGCGGACACTATTGGTGCTTAATGAACCGACCCGTGGCCCCAATCCCGTTCTTGACTACACTAGGGCGATCGAACTTAATCCCGGTTTTGCTGATGCCTATTATAATCGTGCCCTCAGCCATATCCGTCGCCAAGAATTTGAGGAAGCCTTAGCTGATTTTCGCCAAGCCGCAGAACTTTATCAACAACTGGGACGTTCAGATTCTCATCAGGATGCCTTACAGCGTATCCATGAACTTGAGGAAATGGCACAATAACAGTTGAGGCTGTAGGGTGTAAAGTGTGTTTGGGGTGTACAAAAAGCAGCTATCCTGACCTAAAACAAGGAAAACAGAGATGGTCGCTCCTAATCATCAGCACACTTTTTAATTTTCCCCCGTTTCCTTATTGACTAATGACCAAACCAGTTATTCTCTGTGTCGATGATGAACCTATGATTTTGGACACTCTGAGGCGACTGCTTCGGAGAACATTGGGCGGAAAATATCGATTTGAATTTGCTGGTAGTGGCAATGAAGGAATTAAATTAGCTCAAGAATTGATAGAAGCTGGGGAAGAATTGGCGGTAGTCATTTCTGATTATATGATGCCGGGTTTGCGGGGAGATGAAGTATTAAAAGTTATTCATCATTTATCCCCCCATACTATGAATATTATGCTCACGGGTCATGCTGATATTGATGGGGTATTTAATGCTATTCAATATGCTAAACTTTATCGCTATATTTCTAAGCCTTGGGAAAATGAAGATTTGAGTTTAACCATTACTGAAGCTATTAACAGTTTCCAACAACAAAAGCAACTCGCTGACCAAAACTTTCAGCTTCAGGAGATGAACCGCGCCTTAGAATTACTTACCCAAGACCAAGCCAATTTGATTGAGTCTTTGGGTAAGACTGAACGCAAATATCGCAGTATCTTTGAGAATGCTCTGGAAGGGATTTTTCAAATTTCCCCTGATGGAAAGTTTATTAATGCTAATCCCACTTTGGCTAAGATTTATGGCTATGAATCCCCCAAGGAACTGATGTCTTCTATAACTGATGTCCAGAAACAGTTATATGTTGAACCTAATCGTTGGGATGAATTATTAGAAACTTTGCATGAGCGCCTGGAAATATCTAAGTTTGAATCTCAGGTTTATAATCGTGATGGTGAGATTATTTGGATTTCCGAAAGTGCCAGAATTGTTAATGATGAAAATGGTAATATTCTCTATTATCAAGGGTTTGTAGAAGATATCACTGAACGTAAACGCGCTGAAGCTGAACTAGAACGTTTTACCTCCGAATTATTTGAACTCAACCAGTCCTTTTTCCGCTTTGTTCCTCACCAATTTCTACAATATCTCGGTAAAGATAGCATTGTTGATGTTCAACTGGGGGATAATGTTCAACAGGAAATGTCGGTTTTATTTGCTGATATCCGCGATTTTACTAGCCTCTCGGAACAAATGACCCCAGAGGATAATTTTAAGTTTATTAATGCTTATTTGTCCCATGTAGAACCAGCGATCGCCGAATATCGAGGCTTTGTTGATAAGTACATTGGTGATGAAATTATGGCCCTCTTTAGCCACAGCGCCGATGATGCTCTGCGAGCCGGAATTAGAATGCTTGACCTACTAGCAGAATACAACAAAACTCGACGGCGTACCGACCCCACAAAACCTACCTATCGTCCCCCTATTGAAATTGGTATTGGTATTAATACCGGAAAATTGATGTTAGGAACTGTGGGGGGAAAATCGCGCATGGATGGTACTGTAATTGGTGATGCGGTTAATTTGGCTTCCCGTTTGGAAGGATTAACTAAAAATTACGGCGTATCTCTATTAATCTCTCACTATACATTTGTCCGACTTAACCATATTAATGAGTATGGTATCCGTCTTATTGATCATGTTCAGGTTAAGGGGAAGTTAGAAATGGTTTCTGTGTTTGAGGTCTTTGATGCTGACCCCCCCGACTTGCGCGCGGGAAAACAAGCCACAAAAACTATGTTTGAGCGAGGATTATTACACTATTATTTAGGCGAGATTTCTGAGGCGATCGCACTTTTTGAATCCTGTTTAGAACAGAACCCCCAAGATAAGGTCGCTCAGATTTATTTAACCCGCTGTAAGGGTGATATTTAGCTACTCCTAACTAATTGAATCACCCCCTGACTAGGGTTGGGTAATTGGCTATAATTACCCGATTTTTTTAGTTTTTAGCCCAACCAGGTGCTTTAATGGCTGATTGTAAGATAAAAGCCGCTAAGTTATCAATTTCTGCATCCGAAAGCCAATTTTCGGGAATTTCCCGACACCAGTAGTTAGTATCACTACCATCATAGCTGACGGGATGCCTCATATAAGCCACTAAATCTTTGATAGTATCCCTCGGAGGTGTGGCTCCTTTCAGGTCTTCCAGAGACAGGGAAACCGTCGGATAAGGAATAGTTACACCACCAGCGTGACAGTTTAAACAACTATCAGTAAACAACACTTTTCCCGCTGATAGATCTTCTACAGAAAAGGTCTGGGTTCCCCCTTGGCGATCGCTCTGTATTTCCACAGGTTCATCAGTCAGATATCTTAACACATAAGGGTCAACATTTTGAGCTTGAACCGGGAAACTAAAAATCAGCCATCCTACTATATTGGTGATAAATAAGAGCAGTAGAGAGCGCAAAAAACGGTTACGAAACATGGAAATTTGAGGTATTTAATATCAGCAGTTAAATCGGAGACTTTAGATTTTAGCTCCGCTGATTATCCTAGATAATTCGCGGACTTTAGTGGTTACAATTTCAGAGTATTTAGTAACCCTTCTTAGTAGCCACCAAAAACCAAAACCTAAAGTCAGAAATCTAGTTAGGTCAATCTTTCAATCTGAAAGATTAACGGAGGTATTTACCACCACCCCACTGTTCACCGCGAACCTTGGGTTGTAAGAGAATGTAACCCGCTACATTATACAGATCATCTTCGGAGATGTTTCTCATCTTGGGAAAAATGTCTGAACTTTTCAAGCTAGGATGCAGTTCGGATATCTCGACGAAGCCATCATAGGTGGTGGGATTTTTGATATAATCAACCAAGGCTGCAATGTTATCGCGGGGGGGAGTAGCCAAAGCCAGGGCTTCAGGACTCAAGTTAACATCAGGGTTGGTTTTAGTCACACCCAGCGCATGACACTGAGCGCAGGCGGCGTTAAATACTTGTTGGCCTTTTTTGATTTCTTTGAGACTCAAGACAGCAGTATCGCCTTGAGCATTGATGGGAAAGGTTCTCAATTCTTCAGTCAATTCCAAAGCGTTTGCATTACCCACCCACATTTGAAAGGTGAAGAATACAGTGGCAACAGCCAACCAAATGTACCTTTTTAGCATGGTTCTCCTTAACTTTTAGATGATTATAGAACGCACTACAGCAACAACTCAATCGGCAATCTTGAGCAGTTGTGATCCTGGTTTTTAGCGATTCTGTCTCAGAAGTCTGATCTCAATAGTCCTGTGTTAAATGATCTTTGTCAATCGTTGGATCTACTATCTGATTAAGCACTTGTGCGATCGCCAAATGGTAGTCCGAGGCCATTTGGGCCCTAGACAAATGAGCAAAAACCGATGACAATTAGTCAAAACCGGCATCACCCACCAATTATATGCAGTAGTGGGTACTATCAAATCACTGATTTAGAGATTATCGATGCTGTTGGGTTTCCTCAGAACGATGGACATGGCTGAGGGACTTAGGGTTAGAGTCCGACAATTTTACAAAAGGTCTTCCGGTAGGCTGTGGTGGTCGGTGCAGCTTAATCAATTGGGTGAGGGTTTTTTTAAGCTGAGTGCGAGGGACGATCGCATCAATAAACCCATGAGCCATCAGATATTCAGAAGTTTGAAAATCATCAGGTAGTTTTTCTCGCAAGGTTTGCTCAATCACCCGACGACCCGCAAAACCAATAGTTGCCTGGGGTTCAGCTAGAATCAGATCACCGAGCATCGCAAAACTAGCCGTCACCCCTCCAGTAGTAGGATTTGTCAGTACAGGGATATACAAAAGTTTTTGCTCTCGATGTCGTTCCAAAGCTGCCGAGATTTTGGCCATTTGCATCAGGCTTAACATTCCCTCCTGCATTCTAGCCCCCCCGGAAGCACAGATAATCACTACCGGGTATTGATGCTCAGTCCCATATTCGATCATCCGGGTGAGTTTTTCTCCCACCACCGAACCCATACTACCCCCCATAAATTGAAAATCCATCACCCCAAGGGCGATCGATTCCCCATTCAATAAACCCGTCCCCGTTTGGACAGCATCAATTTGACCTGTTTTCTCCCGGTATTCTCGCAGACGATCGCTGTAGGGTTTGCGATCGCGAAAATTCAGGGGATCTACTGAACACAGATTAGCAGCAATGGGCTGCCAGGTATTTTCATCAATCAGTTGTTTAATGCGATCGTCACTGTAGACCCTCATGTGATGGTCACATTGCAGACACACCATAAGATTCGCCTGTAAGTCTTTGGTGTAAGTTAATGCACCGCATTTTTCACATTTGACCCACAAACCATCGGCAATTTCTCGCTCTTGGCGTTCGGGACTAATGGGAACTGATTTTTGTCGATTTGCAAACCAGTCAAATAGAGACATTAATTAAAATACGTTCTGATGTTTGATTGAGGAGATTATTGAGCCTGATACATTTACGCGACATTTATCCGGCTATTGCCTGACAATGCTACGATAGCACTATTACCCGTTAAGGTAACAGAGGCGGTATCCCGCAAAGCTTTTAGAAAGATTCCAAAAGCACCGTTCCAGTCCCTGGGTAGAGTGAACCCACACTCAGGACATCGGAACACTTTTGAGCCACCTAGCTGGGAATGGACATGACCACAGTGAGTACAGGTTTTGCTGGTGTATTCTTCCGTCACATCTACAACTGTGGTTCGAGTTATCTCGGCTTGATGTCTCAGGGTTAGTTTGAATCGATAATGCGCCCATGTCAGCATGGCGCGGGCAGTCTTGGATTTGATTTTCCGCTTGGCTTTGGCAACCATGTTGGAAGTCTCGAAGGTSGGCAGAAAAATTATGCTGTAGTYRTKAGTCAAGTAGTGAGCAATTTGTTTGTGGGCTTCATCAACTAGATTGCGGATTTTGGTTCTCATTCGTTGAGCCGCTTGCCTCATCCGTCGCCTTCTTGAACGACAGGGTTCCTTGGCGATTCGGCTCATCAAATCATCCAAATGTTGACATAGCCTAGTAATGCGTCCAATATCCCCGGAGCCCAATTCCAGAAACCGAGAGCCATCAAACCCGGTCATAAAAGTTCGGACACCTGGGTCTAATGCAATTACGCCATTCGCTTCAGTTGGGTTAACGGCAACTGGTTCAGGGAAAATCGCCAACCATCGACCTTTGGTAAACACCAACTGAGTCCCTTGCCCGCAAGTTTTAGGGATAGCTTCGGAAACCATGAAAGTTAATCCTTTCGTGAGTCTTGGATACCAACTCCCTGAAGAGAAATTAGTATTATTGAACTTCATCCCTTGAGAGCTGTCACGACAACTTCTAAACCTTGCATCAGGACTGGCGGTCAAAGCCTGATAGGCATCAAAGATGGCATTTTGCCGAATRTGGCAGGGTGTTTCTTTGACCCATTCGGGTAAGTCACTCTGCATCACTTCGTTGCGTAATTTCAGTTTGCTTAGTCGTTTACCACTCCGGGATAATGCAATTGCTTGGTTGTAGCAATACCGACAAGCRGCCAGCCATTTGCGCCAGACTTGATTTAGCTCGGGGCTGGGGTAAATCCGGATCTTCTTTGACCTGAGTTTTGTATTKACTCCGTCCGTATAATCGGGAACTGAAGCAGTCGAGGATGGCGAGAATGTCCTCAACCATTTCTGGTTCTCGACTGAGACTTGTCTCGTTGAGAACCATGAGTGAGCACCTGTTTTGCTCACAGAGCCATCGAAACAAGTCAAATCCCCATCTGGCCAATCGGTCTGGGTGGGCAACGACAACCATGCCGACATCTCCTGACAAGACTTGTCCCAGTCAGGCCAGCATTTTCTTTCCCTTGAAGTTGAGCCCGCCTCCGATTTCGGAGACGACTTCTGCTTCGGGGTAGAGGTTGGACAGTGCGGCCACCTGTCGSTTGAGGTCGGACTGCTGGGCGCGGCTACTARCTCKGGCATAGATAACGACTTTGCGTTTGTCACTGCGTGATGKCATCAGANNATATGACTCAACGTTGTATCGTCGTTGCCCAGCGGGGGTTCTGATGGTCTCGATTGAGCCATTTTCGTCCCATCTGCGGAGTGTTCTTTCATGGACTCCAAGGATTTGGGCCGCAGGCCCCGCTGATTGATTGTTCAGGCGGGGCTTTTTCTTGTTCAAAGTTTTAAGATAGGATAGAAAAAATTCCCCATGTAAAGTTTTAATAAGTTGCTCTCATGAGTGTAATTATTCCCCTAGACCAAATTTCCCGTAAGTTAGACAGCGATAATACCCGCGATCGGATGTTAGCTTTAGCTTCCTTGCGCGAGGTATCCCCAGAGCAAGCTGTTCCCCTAATTAAGAAGGTTCTCTTTGATAAAAGCCTACAAATTCGGTCAATGGCTGTTTTCGCCCTAGGGATTAAACAAACTGACGAATGTTATCCGATTCTGGTAAAATTATTAGAAACCGACCCCGACTATGGCATTCGCGCTGATGCTGCCGGGGCTTTGGGGTATTTGGGGGACTCTAGGGCTGTTGAACCCCTCATGCGCGCTTTTTATGAGGATACCGACTGGCTAGTGCGTTTTAGTGCTGCTGTCTCTCTCGGCAATTTGAAGGATATCCGCGCCCGTGACGTTTTGATGTCTGCCCTTAATAGTGATATGGTGATTTTGCAACAGGCGGCGATCGCTGCTTTAGGTGAAATTCACGACCTCGAAGCTATAGACCATATCCTCAAGTTTGCTCAGTCTGATGATTGGTTAATTCGCCAGCGTCTAGCCGAAGCTCTGGGAAATTTACCTAGCCCTAAGAGCTTATCAGCCCTTAAATATTTGGCTAAAGACAGTCATCATCAAGTGGCTGAGGCGGCTATGATTTCTATTGACCGCCTAACAGAGTCATTATAGACCGTTACAACTGGGTTTCTTTTACCTGGAAACCCCGTTTCTTTATTGTTGATGTGTTGACTAAAAAATCAAGCAATAAGACATAGTACCCCCACGACACTATCATAGGCGATCGCTCTTGATTTGTCAACCGTTTCCGTGGCTGGCGGCGGCGTTTTTTCTGTGTTGAATAAAAAATCAAACAATGATGTGATTAAGTGTGGTTTCTTTGATGGGCTTTGGTTGCTTATCAAAAATTTCTGTAGAAACCTGGTTTCTTTGTTAGCTGGCTGTTGATATATTGAATAAAAAATCAAGTTAGTAGATATGTTAAGCCCATGAAATTATCATAGGCGATCGTTTCATGCTCTTCTAGACCTATTTTAATAACTGATCTATAATGAAGAAGTTGAGCTGTAGCAACATCTGATAAGTAAGCTTTGCTACAGCAGATAGTTTAATCTTCGTGCCATCAGACCATGAACACCATCTACTGTCTGAACCCAGGCTGTCTCCACCCTAACCCCAGTCATTTCCAATATTGCCATAGATGTGGTAATAGGTTAATCCTGAAAGAAAGGTATATACCACGCTCAATTTTAGGTCAAGGTAGTTTCTGTCGCACATTCTTAGCTAATGATACAGATAAGCCTTCTCAACCCTTCTGTGTGATTAAACAGTTTTTACCTCAAGCCCAAGGAACAGATACTATTGAAAACGCATCCCAGTTATTTGCACAGGAAGCAGAAAGGCTTGAGGAGTTGGGCAAGCATTCTCAAATACCTGATTTAATCGCTTATTTTATAGTCAATAATCGACAATATTTGATTCAAGAATTTGTCAACGGTGATACCCTAAAAGAGGAGCTTGACCAGAATGGTACTTTCTCAGAACCACAGATTAGAGAAATTCTACTAGAGGTATTAGAAATTTTGGATTTTGTGCATAGTAAGCAGGTAATCCATAGAGATATTAATCCAGAAAACATGATCATAAGTACAGTTGACAATAAGCTGTTTATCGTAGATTTTGGCTCTGCCAAAGTAGTCAAAAAGCCACATATTAATGTTGACGGAACTATAATAGGTTCAGCCGAATATTGTGCACCAGAACAGTCCTTGGGAAAACCTTTATTGGTGAGCGATTTATACGGTTTAGGTGTAACTTGTATGCACTTACTCACAGGAGTCAGTCCATTTGATTTATATGATACTATTAATAATCGGTGGATATGGCGAGATTATCTGAATGGGAAAGTGGTTAGTGAGGAATTAGGCAATATTATTGACAAGTTAGCTCATCAAATGCCTAAACATCGTTATCAATCAGCTCAAGAGGTTATTAATGCTCTCAATCCTTCTGTTCTTGAAATAGTTACACCAAAACCTCCTCCAGTTTCTACTCAATTGTCTGTTAATAATGAAACCATATCTAATATTTATGATCATCCAATACCTGTTAACTTTGCTATAGCATCTTCAGAGCCAACTTTACCAAAAATCAACTTTTCTGGGGAATCTAAGCTAGTACCTGAGTCGTCCCCACAGATAGCACAAAAACAAAAAGCGTCAACAGCCATATCTCCCTGGAAAAGTTTTTGGCAAAATGCCGGCCTAGTTATTTGCTTGGTTGGTATAGCTGTTGTAGGAGTAAATACATTTAGGGATAATTCAACAACAGAGCCTACTGCAAGGTCAGATACTTCCTCTCAGTACAACCGCCCTCTTGAAATTGATATCAATGATGCTACTGTCTACTATAGTCGGGGTCTTACTCACCGCCGCCAGGGAAATTATGAAGCAGCCATAGCCGACTACAACCGCGCTATTGAAATTAACCCGAATTATGCTCTAGCCTACAACGGTCGGGGTATTACTCACCGGAGCCAGGGAAATTATGAAGCAGCCATAGCCGACTACAACCGCGCTATTGAAATTAACCCGAATTATGCTCTAGCCTACAAAAATCGCGGTGATGCTTACAAGGTTTTAGGAGAAAAGCAAAAAGCCGGTTCCGACTGGCAAACCGCTGCTAACCTCTATCGAAAACAGGACAATAATGCCGGATATCAAGGAGCTATGAACAGCCTGAGAAGCTTGCAGTAGGCTGAGAAACTAGGTTTCTTTGAGGGGCTTTGGTCAAATCCATGAATCACAAAAAGTGTATTTTGTCAAGGGGCGGATTTTCCATGGCCACAATTTTCGCCAAAATTGGTGCATCGCCAAAGTCAAAATTTACCCCATTACCGCCCAAGTGCCACCATAGAATCAGGCTTACAGAGGATATTTTGGTGAGTTGACAAAACCCCAGTGGATTTTTATTTTTTCAAATTTACCACAACCCCCATTCTGTCGTCAATTATTTGAGAATAAGTAGCAATAAAAATGTAATGAATATTTACAATTTTTTAAATATTAAAATTATTCTCCTAAAAACATTAAATTAACTTATGTTTGCCGGGGTTTGGGGAGGCAGGGGGTTGACAATTTCGGTAAAATCTTTATATGCTTATTATAAAAGTGAGATATTGCTAACAAAATTTTGACAGCATATGAAAAAATATAACACATACATTTGAGTATATCAGCAAAAATAGGATAATGTCAACCCCTAAGCTAAAAATTGATATGGAAGTGTTTTGAGTCGATGGTGGCTGATCCAATATAAACTGTGGTATTTTGTTATGATTAACCCCAATGCAGCCAGAGCAAACCGTCCCCGGCTGGGTAAGAGCTAGTCATGAAAGAGTTTCTGAAATATACCCTAGCCAGTGTAGTTGGCAATTTACTGGGACTGTTCCTAGTCATCACATTTGGCATGGGGGGAATCGCGTTTTTAGTAGTAGTTAGTGCTTCGAGGGGTACACAAACAACCCTAAGAGATAAATCAGTATTGGTGCTAGACCTGTCTGTGGGTATAGCGGACACAGCACCGCCGCCAACACCATCGATCGCCATAGGACAGACCCTGAGAGAAGATCGGGCTAGGTTCTTGCCATTGCGGGTAGTCCTAGAAACTATTGAGCGGGCGAGTAAGGATGATAAAATTGTCGGGCTGTATCTGCAAGGCAGTAGTGGTACAACTCCCACAGGGTTTGGGAATTTAAAGGAAGTCCGTCGGGCTTTGGAAGGGTTTAAAGAGAGCGGTAAAACTATTATTGCTTATGATACTGACTGGACCGAGCGTGAATATTACCTGGGTTCAGTAGCTGATCAAATCATTATCCACCCCATGGGTACGGTGGAGATGAGCGGGTTTAGTTCTCAAAGCGTCTTTTTGGCGGGAGCCTTGGAACGGTTCGGGATTGGGGTACAGGTGACGCGGGTTGGTCAATATAAGTCTGCTGTTGAACCTTTTTTGCGCCAAGAGATGAGCCCGGAAAATAGACAGCAAATGCAGCAGTTATTGGGAGATTTGTGGGGTGAGTTTACCGGGGCGATCGCATCTAGTCGCAGTCTGACTACAGCACAGTTGCAGCAAATTGTGAATCAGGACGGATTTTTAATGGCTGCAGATGCGAAGGATCGCGAAATGGTTGATCATATCGCCCATAGAGATGAAGTGGCCGCTAAACTGCGCGAATTGACCGAAGAAAAGGAGGAGGGAAGACAACCTTTTCGACGGGTGGGGATCCAGGAATATTCGAGAACTCCTCAAGTTAAGGGAAGTTGGGCTGGTAATCCCAACAGTCGCAATATCATTGCTGTAGTCTACGCTGATGGTGAAATTGTCGATGGTCGCGGGGGGATTGGTCAAGTTGGCGGCGATCGCTTTAGCGAAGAGTTACGCAGGCTACGGGATAATGATCGGGTCAAAGGAATTGTCCTGCGGGTCAATAGTCCCGGTGGTAGCGCTACCGCTTCCGAGGTCATCGCACGAGAAGTACAATTGACCAGAGAGGAAAAACCCATTATAGTTTCTATGGGGAATGCCGCCGCTTCCGGTGGTTATTGGATTGCTATGGGGAGCGATCGCATTTTCGCTGAACCCACTACGGTCACTGGTTCCATTGGTGTATTTGGACTGCTGTTTAATGCTCAGGATATTGCTAACCAGAATGGCATTACCTGGGATGGTGTGAAAACCGGACCCTTTGCTGATCTTAATTCTATCTCCCGTCCCAAAACAGACCAGGAACTACAGAAGGTTCAGCAGATGGTTGATTTCATTTATCAGCGGTTTGTCTCTTCCGTCGCCCAATTGAGAGATTTACCACAAGAGGAAGTTTTGGAAATGTCTCAGGGTCGGGTTTGGTCGGGGGTACAAGCTGAAGCCTTGGGGTTAGTTGATCAGTTGGGGGGTTTACAAGATGCGATCGCTGCTGTAGCCGAAAAAGCCGAACTGGGTGATGATTGGAAACTCGCCGAATATCCCAGAATTCCTAGTTTTGAGGAACGTTTGCTAGAAAGCCTGCGAACCGAAGCCACCCAAGCAGACCCTCTGACCAGGGAACTGCTCCAACTCTATCATGAGTTATCCGTGCTTAGGCATCTCAATGATCCTAGGGGAATATATACCCGGTTACCCTTTAACTTACAGATTGATTAGATCCAACCCAATGATCGTGGTGTGGGGCGGGTTGACGACAATTCCGGTGGAGAAATTTAATTGACTGCGGAGGCGCGCCCCTACTAGGATATGCCGACCAAATCTTAAATTTTTCTAAAAAAGTAATAATACCTATTCCCAAATAATCAGTTAAGGTGCTAGACTCTAGTCAATGGAGAATTAAGTATCGGTTGTAGTATTTTTGTTTCAAGTATCAACGAGTTTTTCACGTTCAATGCTGGCAAGTTTCTCTCCGAGAACCTCACTCCCTACGAAACTCTGGTTTTGGAGATAATTTATGTCGATTTACGTTGGTAACCTGTCCTATGAGGTTACAGAAGATGATCTAACTGCTGTGTTCGCAGAGTATGGATCAGTTAAGCGTGTCAAACTACCCACGGACCGAGAAACCGGACGTATGCGTGGTTTTGGCTTCGTAGAAATGGACACAGAAGCTGAAGAACAATCAGCCATTGATGCTCTTGATGGTGCTGAGTGGTGCGGTCGTGATCTGAGAGTCAATAAAGCCAAGCCTCGCGAAAATAGTGGCTCCTTTGGCGGCGGCGGCGGCGGTCGTCGTGGTGGCGGCGGTTACTCTCGTCGGTCCTAAGGGTCTCACTTCCTCACTTCTTTTAATAAGTCTTACAGCTTATCTAGCAATTTCGCGTTTCAGCTTAATAATTGTTAAGAGTTAGTGCTGTGCAGTCGTGCGCTGTCAACATTGTGTTGAAGGCTTTGAGAGATACCTTTCCACGTCTGGGGTAACTGAATTATTCCAGATTGTGCAATACTCAGAAACTTTCTGAATTACTAAATTACTAAGTTAATCAAAACCCCTCATTGTTGTAGGGGTCTTTTTTTGTTTCCATGGAAATATGAAAAAATATACAACATCCCAGACCCTATTTTGGCTTTTCCTCAGCATGAGTTTAGCCAGCATTTACGGTATTCTATCGCTAAAACAAGCCTTTGCGGAACCCAATTTAGTCCATAATGACGCAAGACAGCACATTTTTTGGATGTTGCGGTTCATTGACCCAGACCTGTTTCCCAATGATTTAATAGCCGATTATTTTCAATCTGTAGCTCCCCGGGGATATACTATAGTTTATAAACTAGGTATTATCTTAGGAATAAACCCCTTTGATTTAGCTAAAATTATCCCCCCAATTTTAGGATTATTTGTTACTTATTATTTTTTCAGGTTATGTCTTGAGATTTTACCAATTCCAGCCACAGGATTTATCGGCTGTTTAATCATCAATCAAGCCTTATGGTTAAAAGACGATTTAGCATCAGGAACACCCAGAGCATTTATTAACCCGATTTTCATCGCCTTTTTATACTATCTAGTTAGACATTCTCGGCTGGGTGTTTGTGTCACAGTAGCAGCTATTGGCTTATTTTATCCTCAGTATGTTTTCATTGCTGCTATAATGCTGATATTGAGAGTTATTAATTGGCAAAATCGCAGCTTTAAGCTAACCCAAAATAACCGCGATTATCAAATTTTAGCTTGGGGTTTATTGGTCGCGTTCATAGTATTACTTCCATATATTATCACCTCCTCAGAATTTGGTCCGACCATTACTCGCGCCGAAGCCATGAATTCTCCCGAATTTTTCGAGGGGGGACGGAGCAGGTTTTTTCACGATAATTTTATGGATATTTGGTTCACCGGAAGACGTAGCGGAATGTTTCACAGTTCCCTATTTACCCCCGCTACTCAATGTGTGGCTTTATTACTGCCATTTTTACTAATATTTCCGAGACAGTTTCCCCTAGGGAGATATATTACACCCCAGGTTTGGGTATTATTGCAATTATTCATATCATCGGTTTTGATGTTTTTTGCATCCCATGCACTTTTGTTTAGGCTACACCTTCCCGGTCGATATACTGAGTTCAGTTTTCGGATTATTATTGCGCTTTTAACAGCCATATCTTTGACTTTAATATGGGATACACTCCTGAGAGTCTTTAAACATAACTACTGCTATATATTTTATCGATATTTGGCGGGGAGTCTTATGGCTATTATGGTGGGAATTGTCCTATTATATCCGGCTTTCGTGCCTTATTTTCCATTGGTGAGATATGAAAAAGGTAGAATGACAGAAGTTTATGATTTCTTCCAACAGCAACCCCCAGATATTGTCATAGCTTCTCTGTCAGCAGAGGCTGACCAACTGCCAACTTTTGCTCAAAGAACTGTTTTGATGGCGCGAGAATATGCTATCCCTTATCACTTGGGTTATTATAATCAAATTTTGGCGAGAACTTTGGATATGATTAATGCTCACTATACGGATGATTGGCAGACACTTCAGGATTTCATTAATCAATATAATGTGGATTTTTGGCTGATTGACCCGGCGGCTTTTTCGCCTGAATATATTAAAAATAATCACTGGATGCTGATTTTTTCGGAAGGTCAAAAAGCCTTAAATTTACTGGAAAATAATTCACAATTTGCTTTATATCAAAAGGTTAATATATGCAGGGTTTTTGAGCAGCCTAATTGGTGGATTGTTGATACAAAATGTATTTTAAATAACCCAGGATGATGAGTTGATAATGTTTTGATTGCCGTTTCAGTAATCATGCCATAAGCCTGCGAAGTACCTCTCCCCGGTGAGAGGAATTTAGGGGGTGGGTAATGTTTAGTGCGATGGCTGCTTGGGGTTATTGTGAATTACTCAGAACGTAAATCTTGAGTAATCCGATCGCAGTTTAATTGCTCTAAATCCTCTGGTGGAATATCCCATTGGGTGGCGGCATTTTGGCGCATTATACCTACCAGACTATCAGCTTGTTCGGGAGTTAAAATACCCTCTTGTTGAGCAGTTTCTGCGGTGATACATATACCCAACAAAACCCCAGCAGCCGCACCGCCAATACCTCCGATCGCCGTACCTCCAACAAAGCCAATACCACCACTAAATAAGGCAGTAGCAACGGCAATTAAGACGACATGAATAGTTTTCATGATCAGTCCTCACTAACAATCATCAAAATTTAGCAATATTCTCAGCAAATATCAATCAATATTATATGGACATCCAAACGATGATGGATCAAAGTTGAGTAAATGGGCAGGGGAGGACTATAATTTTTGGGTAAGATAGCGCTAGACCTGTTGTAGACTGCGACAGGGAAACCGGGAGTGGGAATGAGTGTTGAAGAGTTGTTGAAGTTGGCACAGGATAATTTAAGCCAAGGAAACCAAGATCGGGCTTTTGCTATTTGTCGAGAAATTATCAGCCAACAGCCTAATTGTGCCATTGCTTATCAACTACTAGGCAATATTCAAGAAGATTATGGCCAATTAATCGCGGCTATGTCGGCTTATACAAAAGCCTTTGAACTTGCACCTAACCAAGCCATTAGCTATGCTTACCTTGCCCAAGTATATCGGAATATGGGCTGGTTTGATGAAGCTATCTCATTTTACCAACAGGCGATCGACCTCTCTCCTAATTGGGCAGATTTACACTATCATTTAGGGAGTGCTTTGCATTGGCAGGGTAATATTGAAGGGGCTATTGGCTGTTACCAAAAAGCGATCGCCTTAAACCCTAAGCTAGGTGAGGCTTATTTAGATATGGCGCTGCGGTTAAATGAGCAGGGGGACATTAACACAGGGATTAAAGTTTTACAAGAAGGCCGAATTAACTGCCCTAATTTTAAGGAAATTTTCAACACTCTGGGATATTTGCAATTACAGCAAAATCAGATAGATGAGGCGATCGCCATCTTTCAAGAAGCCCTAAGTATTGACCCGACCGACCCATTAGTATATAATAATTTGGGTTGGGCTTTCGCTCGCCAAGGAAAGCTGAGTGAAGCGATCGCCGCTTACCATAAGGCAATTAGCCTGAAACCAGATTTAGCTATTGCTTACAGTAATTTGGGTAAGTTGTGGCAGCACAAAAATAACCACCGACAAGCAATCACTTATTTTCAAAAAGCGATCGCCATTGAACCGGATAATATCATGTTCTATAGCGACTGTGGGAATTCTTGCCTAATCATAGGTTGCCTATCTCAAGCCATGGCTTGTTTCCAGAAAGCGATCGCCATTGACCCCAAATTTGTGCAGGGTTATATCCAACGCTTTAATCGGGATGTTATCCTAGAAACAGGTTCAGATGAACTACTACAGGCACAAATAGCCTGCGCCCAGTTTTTGGAAGCTCTGCAAAAATCCGATTTGGAATTGGGGAACTCTGAGAACTCCCAGGAGTCTGATCATAGTGTAACTGAGGTGCCAGATGCGGTTTATAACTACCTAGAAGCTACCTATAGTCATTTGGGTAATACCCTAAATCAATATGGTGAGTGGGATGCAGCAATTAGGTATTATCAACGAGCATTAAGGATTAAACCTCAGAAAATACAAACTTACCTGGATTTAGCATCCTGTCTAGCTAAACAGGGAAGGTTGCAGGGGGCAATAACAGTTTGCCATACTGCCGGGGTGATTGAATACTCCCCAGAAGTCTATTGGCTTTTGGGGAGTTTACTTGAGTTACAGGGACGGTGGGAAGTGGCGATCGCTTATTATTCAAAAGTCTTACAAAACGGAGGAACAGCAGAGAATTTGACTACTGTTTCGCAGGAGTGGCGGGATAGCGGAACTATATCGACCGGAGAAATTCCCCGACCACAACAGCCACCCCAAGGAGTTTATCAGAAAACCCAGGCATGGCTACAGGCGAATAATATAGACACCAGCCACTATATCCCGATTCCAACGGTAGGACAACAGCTACCCCCAACAGAGTTAGACTTAGACAATGTAGGGGGAGAGTGCGGCGGTTTAGATTGTAGCCCTTGTCGAGAGCGAATTTTTGCGGGATTTGAGGTGAGCAATTTAGGTTATGGTATTGAGAGGCGAGTGGCAGATGCCAAGACTGTAGAGGTTCCCTTTGAAACCTTTGTGGCAAGTATTCCCCAGGGACGGTGTTGGATTGTCCCCCAAGAAAATAACTGGAAAGTCTGTCGGGCGATCGCTACCATAACACCGGATAATCAACTGTTAGCGGACCTGTCACGGGAATATCCCGCCCCCCTTCCGGGTTGTACTAACTATAATCCCGAAAAACATTGGATTTTTCGCCAAACTAAACTTTGTCCCCCCCAAAATATTGATGGGACGGTGGCGGTATTATCAGGACTTTCGGGACATATCTATTTTCACTGGATGGTTGATATAATGCCACGGTGGGAATTAATGCGACGGGTGGGGGTAGACTTTAATCAGATAGATGGGTTTGTGGTCAATAGCGCCTTGCTACCGTTTCAGCGGGAAACTTTGCGGCGCTTGGGTATTGCGGAATCGAAAATTATCGAAAGCGATCGCTACCCCCATATTCAGGCGCGACAGTTGCTAGTCCCCTCGTTTGCTTCTCCGACGGGATGGTTGCAACCCTGGGGGGTGGACTTCCTGCGAGGAACTTTTCTCCCGCTGGCGACAGGTGATAATCATGATTACCCTAATCGTATCTATGTTAGTCGTGCCCAGGCTAGACATCGACGGGTTTTGAATGAAGAACAGGTGATGGCGCGCCTGAGTCGGTTGGGGTTTGTGCGGGTGCTACCAGAGAAACTATCATTTTCCCAGCAGGTGGCATTATTCTCACGGGCGGAAATAGTTATCGGTCCCCATGGGAGTGGTTTAACCAATTTGATTTTCTGTCAGCGAGGGGTGAGGGTGATTGAGTTGATCTCCCCCCATTATGACCGCCATTACTATTGGGTGATATCTCAGGCTTTGGGATTAGAGCATTATTYCCTGACTGGGGATGGGTTTTCCTGTTACCCTTTGCGATCGCTAATGTACCAAAATCCCTTAACTGAGGATATCTGGGTCAATATGACCGGGTTGGAGAAGATTTTAGAGAAGTTGGAAATTAGATAAAAAAAATTTTGTGATCCAATCACCATAAACGAGTACAATCGAATCTTGGGAATTAAAAAATGAGTCCGTCTGATCTGAGCCAAACCATGCAAGCTAAAGAGATCCTCCAAAAAAGTGTCCAGTTCCTGCAACAACAAGCCCAAGCATATCTTCAACAAGGACAGGTTGATGATGCTCGTAAGGCTTGTGAACAATTATTGAAAATTCAACCTACCTCGGCGGTGGGGTTTAAGATCCTGGGAGATGTCTCCTTGCGAGGGGGAGATATAGAAACCGCCAAGCAAAACTATACGAAGGCCCTGGAACTACAACCCAACTGGGCTGAAGTTTACGCCAATTTGGGTAGCCTCTATGCGCGATCGCAACAATGGGAACAGGCTAGTGCTGCTTATCAAAAGGCGATCTCGATTAAACCAGAATTTGCTGGGGCTTATCGGAATTTGGCTAAGGTCTGGACTCAACTAAATCGCCCCTTAGATGCTATCCGAACTCAATATAAAGCCTACACCCTAGAACCTCACACTGTCAGCGCTCAAGAACATCTGGCTTTGGGTGATGGTCTGATGCAGCAGGGTATGGCGACGGAAGCACAGGCTTGTTATCAAAATGCGATTAATCTTAATCCGAGTTTGGCGGCGGCTTATCAAAATCTGGGGGAAGCCCTTAAACAACAGGGTAAATTGCCGGAGGCTGCTACCTATTTTCGGAAGGCTATTGAGTTGAATAACCCAACTCCAGCAGTTTCTAACCCGGTGGATACTTTGGCGGCGGCGGTGTCAACTCCTCAAGATACTTTAGCAGCGGCAACTGCTGCGGGGCAGGTTCCTCAGCCTGATGTGTTGGTGGTGGGTCAATCTCCACAAGTTCCTATGGAGACGGGAATGGGGGTTCCTATTAGTCGCCCGGTTAACCCGGAAACGGTTTTACAAGAGGCTAAGGCATTCTGCGCTATTAAAAAATGGGAACAGGCGGTTTCGGCTTGTCAGAAAGCATTGCGACTTGACCGGAATTTGGCGGAAGCCTATAAAATTCAGGGTAATGCTCTGCAAATGTTGGGGGAAATGGAGGCGGCGGTGCGCTCCTACAATAAGGCTCTGGAAGTTAAGCCTCAATTCCCGGAAGTTCATGCGAATTTGGGTAGCTTGTACGCCCAGGAAGATCGCCTGGAAAAGGCGGTTTCCTGTTATCAACAGGCGATCGCTCAAAATCCTAATTTTGCAGGGTTCTATCGGAATTTGGCTAAGGTTTTAGAACGTCTGGGACGAGAGGGAGAAGCCTCTATATGTCTGGAAAAAGCCTATACTTTGGAACCGACTAAGGCTACCCCGGAAGATCATCTGCGTCTGGGAAATACTCGCCTCGGTCAGGGTAAGCTGGATCAGGCTTATGAGAGTTATCAGCGGGCTTTGGAGTTGAATAAACAACTGGCTCCGGCTTATTATGGTATGGGTAAGGTGAAGGCTTCTGGACAGGCTTGGTCAGAGGCGGAGGCGGCTTACCGTCAGGCTATTGAACTTGACCCGAAATCAGGAGTTTTTTACCAGGGTTTGGCTGAGTGTTTGGCTGGTAAACAGGACTTTGATGGGGCGATCGCTCTGTATGGTCAGCTATTACAGCTTAATCCGAATTGGGCGGCGGGATACTACCAAATTGGGGAACTTCGCAACCAACAATGGAATTTGTCGGAGGCGGAGGCGGCTTATCGTAAAGCGCTGGAATTGGACAAAAATCTGGCGGCTGCCTATTATGGGTTGGGTCGGGTATTGCTGCGACAAGAACGTTGGGCTGATGTGATTCCGGTTCTGGGTCAAGCAATGGCTTTGGATGCTTCTGGGGCGGATTTTGAGCTGTGTAAGGGTTTCGCTGATGCTCTGGTACAGACGGGACAGCTAGATGAGGCGATCGCTTTCTATCAAAAAGCTACCGATTTGGCTGCTGATCATGCTGAGGTTTGGCAAAAGTTGGGAGACCTATGGCGGGATAAACAAGCCTTTGATCAGGCTATTGAGGCTTATCAAAAGGCTAATGAGTTAGACCCTAATTTGTTCTGGTCTCACAATGGTTTGGCTGATGTGCTGTTTAAGTTGGAACGCTGGTCGGAAGCGGTTGAGGCTTATCAAAAGGCGATCGCGATTAAGTCGGATTATTCCTGGTCCTATAACAGTTTGGCGGAGGCTCTGGTTAAGTTGGAACGCTGGTCGGAGGCGACTACGGCTTACGGAGAGGCGGCGCGGTTGAATCCAGAGTTCCCCTGGTCTAGTTATAATTTGGGAGAGGTTTCGGTTAGACTTCAAAATTGGGAAGAGGCGGTTAAGGGGTATCGCGCCGCCATGGCTGTACAATCGGATTTACCTGGGATTCAACAAAAACTGGCTGATGCACTGCGAGAACGCGCTAAAGGTGATTTAGATGAGGCTCTGGGGTGTTATCTTCAGGTGATGGAACAAGAACCAGATAATGTGGATACCTATCATAAGGCGATCGAGATTAAGCCTGATGATTCTGAACTATATGTTAAGTTGGCTGATACTCTGGCTCGACAAACTCAGTTGGATGGGGCGATCGTTTTTTACCAAATGGCTCAAGACCTTGACCCTGACAATAGGGCGATCGCTTCTCGCCTACAACAGGTGATTGAAAAAAAAAATGACGGGTTAGAACTATTCATTCCTCAAGAAACTTTCGGGGAAACTCCAATTCTTCCTACTCAGAAAAAATCCCGTCCATCTGAGCAACGGTTTCCCATTGATCAAGAAAGTTATGAACATTGGCTGAGGGAAAATTTGCCTAGACCCGCTGACTTACGGCAAATGTCTCAGGCGGTTAATTATCTCGGATATAAGCCGCTAATTAGTGTGGTTATGCCGGTATATAATACCCCGGAAAAGTTCCTGAAAAAGGCGATCAAATCAGTTACTAACCAAGTTTATCCCTACTGGGAACTGTGTATCGCTGATGATAATTCCAGCGAACCTTGGATTAAACCTCTTCTCAAAGAATATGCCAGAAAAGATAACCGGATTAAAGTTGCTTTTCGCACCGAAAACGGTCACATTTGCGCCGCCTCCAATTCTGCTTTGGAATTAGCCACAGGAGAATATATAGCACTATTAGATCATGATGATGTCATTACCCCAGAAGCACTCTATGAGGTCGCACTGGTACTTAATGAAAATCCCGATGCTGATATGATTTATTCCGATGAGGATAAATTAGACCAATACGGTCAGCGAGTGTTCCCATACTTTAAGCCAGATTGGTGTCCTGACTCATTTTTAGCACGGATGTATACCTGCCATTTAGGAGTATATCGCCGAGAACTGGTTAATCAAGTAGGTAACTTCCGAGTTGGTTATGAAGGTAGTCAGGATTATGACCTAGTTTTGCGAGTAACTGAGAAAACTAATAAGATTTTCCATATCCCCAAAATTCTCTACAGTTGGCGACAGCATAGCGGTTCCACCGCCTACGACCCCAACAGTAAACTCTACGCCTATATAGCAGCAGAAAAAGCCCTAAATGAATCCTTTGCTCGTTGCCAAGAAAAGGCGCGAATCGTTTCCGATCATGAGAATTTCCCCGGTCAATACACTGTTCGCTATCACATCGAAGAACACAAACTTGTGAGTATTATTATCCCGACTCGCAACCTGGGAACCACTCTCAATCATTGCCTACAATCAATTTTTGAAAAAAGCACTTATCCTAACTATGAAGTGGTGGTCATTGACAATGGCAGTGATGAGCAAGAAACTTTCGATATTATCAACGCCTGGAAACAAAAAGAACCCCAACGCTTTAGCTGTTACGAGTTTGATGTACCGTTTAATTACCCCCAAATTAATAACTATGGGGTAACTAAAGCTAGGGGCGATTATTTACTGTTTCTAAATAATGACACAGAGGTATTGACCCCCGACTGGATAGAAGCCATGGTAGAACAGGCTCAACGTTCCTCTATTGGTGCTGTCGGTGCTTTGTTACTCTATCCTGATGATACCATTCAACACGCTGGCGTTGTCCTGGGAATTGGGGGGGTAGCGGGTCACAGCCATAAGGGTTATCAGGCTCATCATTTGGGTTATTATAACCAACTGGTAATGGTTAATAATTACTCCGCCGTGACGGGAGCCTGTTTGATGTGTCGGCGAGAGGTTTTTGACCAGGTTGGTGGGTTAGATGAAGAGTTGGAAGTTGCATTTAATGATGTGGATTTCTGCTTAAAGTTAGTGAGCCGAGGATATCGGAATATTTATCTCCCCTATGTGGTTTTATATCACTACGAGTCTAAGAGTCGTGGTTATGAGGATACGCCGGAAAAAGAAGCTCGGTTTAAACGAGAATGTAAAATCATGAAGCAGCGGTGGAGAGATGTACTCAAGAATGACCCCTGCTATAACCCTAACCTGAGTCGCATACGACAGGACTATGGTATTCGTCTGAGTAATGATGAAAATCAGGTGGTAGCGATATCAATGTCTGAGGATAGGGAGGCGTTTTTAGGATGTGCGATCGACTCACCCAAGCTACACCATCCTTTTAATGAAGAAAATATGCTGATTCAGGGATGGGTGATTGGTAAGCACTCTCCGGCTAAACTAATCAAGTTTATCTGTGGCGATCGTGTCATTGGCGAATCCAAAATGAACCAGGAGCGTGGTGATGTCGCTAAAGTATTTCCAGATGTCCCCCATGCTATTGATAGTGGCTTCGTCAAAACCATTGATGTCAGTGAAACACCCAGTGAAGTAGAAATTTTGATTCTAGCTACCATGGAAGACGGGAATGAGATTCCTTTGTCAACATTACACCTGCGACATGGTAGCTCAGACGATGATTGATATTCTCCTTCTCCCCCTAGACTAACCTAACAGAAATCGTGGGATCTACAATCCCACGATTAGGTATACCCGTATTGCATTTTTCAAGAACTAAACTTCACTATAAATCATCTACAATTGTCATCAGTTTTTGTTGATATTCTTTCAAACTGGTTCTAATAGATTCTAAGTTTGAAAAACTACTCATCTCTGTCTTTTGTGATTGGGCAAACAAATAAGAATCTATCAATCGACTTTTTAATTCTGGAAATAAACTGTAAATATTTGAGTTTGTTATTTCTGATTTCCAGAGAATACATAAAAAATCCATAAATCCTGGTTTGACTTGATAAACATTCGCCTTATAAAAATTAACTATGTTATATTTAATTAGGTCAGATATCATATCATAAAAATGTAAATCTGTGAAAATATTGCAGTGAGTATCAATGTAGACTTCTTTAGATTTTTCGGCAGCCAATATTAGTTGATTAACATCTTTAGGAATGCGAGAAAGTGACTTACTGTTTATTTTGCCAGCCCAAACTTCAGCCGCTTTCACAGGTCTATTGTAGTAGTGAGAGTTAAATACATGACGAAAAGCAGGCTTTTGTAAGTTGTTTAAGTTGTTTTCTAAGATTTCACCCAGGCTTGTCAAGGGTTTCAAACAATCAAAAGTATAACGTTGATCAGGGATAGTTA
>NZ_PKGG01000325.1:0-4029 GCF_046480465.1 Arthrospira sp. PCC 8006 | reverse complement strand
GAAACAAAGGCACGAGAATTGGTTGTTCCAAACCAAAGATGGGATACATCTATTCAAGCACGAGTGGACTCCAATTGTCAGACATACCCTAATACGCCCTGGCGCAACACCATACGACGGAAATTGGACTTACTGGGCAACCAGGARAGGACAAGCAATCGACACGCCAATTRGGGTAGCAAAACTACTCAAAAAACAAAAAGGTAGATGTACCTGGTGTGGRCAATTCTTTACCCCATCAGATTTAATTGAAGTAGACCACATTGTACCTAGAAGCCATGGCGGAAAGGATGAATACAAGAATCTTCAACTATTGCATCGCCACACCCGCGATGATAAGACAGCTCTTGACATAGAGATGTCGCTGTACTCTTAACAAAGAGACGGTCAGACTAGGAGCCGTATGAGGTGAAAGTCTCAAGTACGGTTTTGAATGGGAGGGGTAGACCTCACGGTCTATCTCGACCCCTAATTATTCATGGCCGCGAATTTCGATCACTTGATTTTTTTCGTCCACAAGAACCACTTTCGGCTGATGAGTGGGGACTTCTTCCGGGGTCAACTGCCCATAGGCCATAATTATCAGGCGATCGCCTGGAATGCCTAAACGAGCCGCCGCCCCATTCAATTGAATTTCACCAGACCCAGGTGGGGCAGGAATGACATAGGTAATCAGTCTAGCCCCGTTAGTGGTGTTAACCACCTGTACCTGTTCATTAACCAAAATTCCGGCAGTGTCCAGTAAGTTTTGGTCAATACTTATACTGCCGACATAATTAAGGTTAGCCTCAGTTATGGTACAGTTATGAATTTTAGCCAACAACAGGGTTCGATACATATTTTAAGGTCTCATCAGATCACATTGACATCCTCCCCGTAACCGGAAGGGGATTCCCAAACCTAACAATTTGGGTTTCTGGTTCTTTCCCCCTTTGGGGTTTTGAGCACCACTCCCGCAACTCCGGCTGTGTTCTGGTCTTCGGGTCGCCACCCAGACCGACACCGCCAGCCAGGCAGCTAAGATGCTGCTCCTGGCGTTTACGTCTGTCTCGGTCGTGATCAGTTTCCCAGTCGGGMCATTCCCACTCCCGGACCTTTAACGGGATTTTTAAGGGCGATCGTATCCGCAGTTTAAGCATCCCCTGTAGGGGCGGCCTCCACCGTCAGCCATGCCCAACACCAGCCCACTGGATAAACCCGCCCGATTAAAAGCCGCTTTGGTCAACTCAGCCCTTCCGCCCTTCCTCCTCTTTTTAAACTTCGGGTACTTCGTCTTTCCCGCGAAGAAGTTGGAAAATGCGGACTGCCAATGCCTGAGTCTCTGCGATCGCCGAACCGAACTGACCTRCTTGWTCAAGTCCAGCCCTTCCGTCTTGTTCCACCTCCTCAGCATCGAAGAAGTCTCGACGTAATCAATGCCCTCTTCTCCCTCGTACCAACCTTGGTTGGTGAGCGAAGTCCAACCATCAGTCCCCGTGGCTAATGGCTTGTTATACACCAGGCGAACACAACCCAAAGTCCTCCGCAA
Organism: Arthrospira sp. PCC 8006; assembly: GCF_046480465.1. NCBI lineage: Bacteria > Bacillati > Cyanobacteriota > Cyanophyceae > Oscillatoriales > Microcoleaceae > Arthrospira > Arthrospira sp. PCC 8006. The sequence goes on along the minus strand of NZ_PKGG01000325.1, from coordinate 2,501 downwards.
CAGGTTTTCCTGTTCCGGGTAAAATCGGTATCGCTAGGCTTTCTCCGTCATCCTTGCAGTATATCTATAACCTGGTAATTACCTGACAACTCAGGAAAATTTATACAAATAGCCATCTCTTCTCAAAACAGGTTTCAAATCTATTGGTTTGACTGAAAACTGAGTTTTGTCAGGTTTGGTTAAAACAAAACTGCCGCGACTCGACGGGGTTATTCTACCGATTCCATGTGCCATCTGCTTGGCTATATCCCCGGTAAGCCATCCCTTAATTGGTTTTAATGGGTTATGGCGAATGGGAAGCCTCTTGTTAGGAGCCGCTTTTGGACGGCCACCGCGCCCAAAACAAGTAATTAGTAATGGCTGGTGAGTTTTGATTTTCAACCGGGGGGTGGGTGCTTTTTCCCACACAATCAGCGGCATCTAGCCAATGGGTTTTCGGTAGTCCTTGAACCGTCCGATTATATTTTGTTAAACCTCCAGTGCCAATTTCAATGGGTAATCCAGTTGGCTTCAGGCGGTTAAACAATGCCCATCGGGTAGAATTGACGGCTGCCGCATTTTTCAGGGGGGCTTGGGCCTGCACGCTACACCGCTTCAAGATTTCCGGTTTCGGCAAAAGAAACTGCTCGACCGGCTGAGAACCTTTTTTCTGATTGCATTTATGGCAAGCAATACCCAGATTGCTAACTCGGTCGAAACCACCCTGGCTTTTGGGCTGAATGTGTTCGATTTCTAAAGGGATATTTTGGCCGCCACAGTAGGCACACTGGTGTTGCCATTTCGTCAAGAGATATTCTCTCAACTCGTATCCAAATAAAACCCCTTGCTGGTATTCAACTCCAGATATTTCCGGGTTGGGCAGCTTTTGGGTGTCAAATCGTACCAACTCCATGGATATGTCCGTTATCGGGCGTGAGGAAATCAGTCGATTTACCCAGGTCAAGGTGGTTTCAACTCGATGTTTGAGGCTGGGAGCCAACCATCCTTCTTGGCGCTTTCTGTTATTGAATCGGGCTTGACGGTAACGAGTTTTTCGGCAACGACGGTGGCGGCGAACCACGCGACATGCAGTTAACTTGGCTCGGATTCTATCTCCTCTATGAGTCAATTCAGCCGCCCAGATAACTGTGTCCCGACTTTGATTAACTAAGGCAATACCCGTCACTGATGCCCCTGGGTCTAACTTGAGCCGTAATGCTTCATTGCCCGGGTTCTCAACAGTTTTCTTGAGTATAATTGTAAATGGATAAGTCCTAAACACTGCGGCTAAACCCTGCTTCAAAAGCTTTCTGGCTCTGGCCGGATGAGTGGGACTTAACGGTTGCCCCAGTGTGTCAACCACAAAAACGTAATTTTGGTAATTTGGCATTTAAGCTATCTCCCAGATGGGGTAATGTTGGCCTCGGTCATGTTAAAGGGGCTTTTTACGTCTAGCTCACTCGAGCTTACAAATCCACTCATCTCGTTCCTTAAAGATAGACGACAGAGCAACAGGCTCGCGTTCACCCGATGGTGTCATTACCCCCTTAACGTAGGTCTAATCCTGGACCTGCATCGATCATCTCCTTTGAGGAATAATTTCCGGCTCCTGCAGGAAATTACCGGATTTTATGCAAGAGGCTTGCACTATAGCTTGTACCTTGTCCACATCTTGCCAACCCAGAATTTCTGTGACTTTTTTCTCAAGATTTTTGTAGGTTCTGAAAAATTCCGCAATTTCCTCTAGGCGGTGAGGTGCGATATCTTTCAGAGATTTTACCTCACTATAGCGGGGGTCTTTGGCAGGAACACAGAGAATTTTCTCATCGCGATCGCCACCATCAATCATTTCTAGCATACCAATGGGCCGCGCCGCAATCACACAACCAGGAAATGTCGGTTGATCCATCAACACCATGCCATCAAGGGGGTCTCCATCATCCGCTAAAGTATTCGGGATAAACCCATAATCATAGGGGTACTGAACAGAGGAGTATAAAACCCGATCTAGGGCGAAGGCTTGTAAATCTTTATCAAATTCGTATTTATTTTTACTCCCCGCAGGAATTTCGATCAACACATTGACCAATCCTGGTTTCGGTTCCGGGGGAATAAGTGATAAGTCCATATTTGTCGTTCTCCAAGTTGATGTTTCATACTTCCCACTAAGGGGATTTATTCAGAGGCTAGGCTGGCTGAGATAGGATTACCCTTACCCCAGTGCTTGCCAAATCTTGCTCAGGGTTGACCCAGAAACTTAGCTTAACCGCCGATAAGCCCCGCGCTATAGCCGTAAGGTTAGCGTCCGGTTGACACTCTAGCGCCGTAGAAGGCGGAGATTTTTAAGAGATTTTCACTCTTAACGGCTGTGCCAAACAACCCCCAGACACTCCGCTTAAAGCATTGTGCTTACTTTTCCTCAATATATTAGCCGCCCCGTTACAGTCCGCGTTAACCAGAAAACCATCTTTCGTTCGATACAGCCCGCGTTTAAGCCGTTGGCTAGAGAATTTAGACTCTCT
>NZ_PKGG01000076.1:0-22094 GCF_046480465.1 Arthrospira sp. PCC 8006 | reverse complement strand
GGGCAAACAGAAAAGGACAAGCAATCGACACGCCAATTAGGTAGCAAAACTACTCAAAAAACCAAAAGGTAGATGTACCTGGTGTGGGCAATTCTTTACTCCATCAGACTTAATTGAAGTAGACCACATTGTACCTAGAAGCCAAGGTGGAAAGGATGAATACAAAAATATTCAATTATTACATCGCCATTGTCACGATGATAAAACAGCTCTTGATAAAGAGACAATGCTGTGCTCATAACAAAGAGACAGTCAGACTAGGAGTCGTATGAGGTGAAAGTCTCAAGTACGGTTTTGAATGGGAGGGGATGGAGGTGACTCCATTCTCGACCCCTTCTAGTTTTCTGGCTGTCTCCTGGATCCGGAAAAATTCAGTTTCTGCCTCAATTCTAACCCCTGGCGTGCAACTGACCGGATTTTCCAGAATTTGACCCTTCTCCCAGGTTAGGGAACTGGCGTCTTCTAGCTTGGTCTCACAGCGCAGCGGGGATTGGATTAGCCCCGTTGTATGCCCTCAATCATCAGGATTATCAACAAATCCGCCAGAAAATTGATACAGCTCTGGACGACTGACGATATCAGTGACGAGTTCGGCGTTAGGGTAGAGTTAGAGTTTCCCCTAAGCAACTGTTAATCCAGTCGAAAATTTCCCGGTTCACCCGTTCGGGACATTCATCATGGGGGCAGTGACCCGCGCCCTCCAGTTCTACTAACTTGATGTGGGGATTATATTTTAGGTAGAGGTGAGGTTTAGCCAGTTTCAGGGGAATCAGTCGATCCTGTTTTCCCCAGAGTAGTAATATGGGAACCTGCACCTGGGGGAATAGACTGCGTACAGATGGGCCGAGTTTAGAACTCCCCATAATCTGAAACAGAATAATAAAAGCCCTAGCCGCCCCTCGGTCTTGGGGTGGAGTAGATAGAATATGTATCAGTTCCTCTGTAACCGAGTCTTGATTGTGATAGGCTAATTTAACCCAACGACTGATGACAGATGGCTGTCTCACTAGATAGAATATGGGACGTAATATAATAGGGGAAGCAACCAAACTTTGGATAAACTCGACTGGGGGAACCATCCACCCAGCTAATAAGTCCGCTAAAGCGGCCGGATCGGGTAGACTGAGCATAACCAAACTTTGGATAAACTCGACTGGGGGAACCATGCACCCAGCTAATAAGTCCGCTAAAGCGGCCGGATCGGGTAGACTGAGCATAACCAAACCCTTAGCGGTTTTGGGATATTGAGCAACAGTTGCTAGGGCGATCAGAGAACCAATAGAGTTTCCCACCCAGATGGTCGGACGGCGGATAAAAGTTTGCCAAAAGTCATGCACCAATTCTGTCCACAGGGAAACATTATATGGGGCGATCGCCTTTTCAGAACAACCAAACCCCAATAAGTCCAAAGCATAAACTGGGTGGGAATGACTGAATGCCGACAAATTGTGTCTCCAGTGGCCGATAGATGCGCCAAAACCGTGAAGGAAAATTAAAGGAACAGGAGAGTTGCTCCCTAGTGGGTCTTGAACCTCAAAAATAGGCGACTTAGCCCCTTGAGGGTGTCCGCAACGCCGAAAAGTATAGCGAACTCTCCACCCCCGCCAAATCCAATCACGCTGAAAGCCCATCTGTTTGTGCCAGTCTGGTGAATCCATCTAACCGTCGTCCTGAGTACAACATAACTTGAAAGTTACCCCTAAAATACTAGGGTTCCTAAAGTTTAGATTAAATGTCAAGCCTATTGATATGGGAAATCAGTACAATGTTCTGTTAGGGGGACCCACAATTGTCGAGACATTCGTTGACCTCATTAACTTAAAATTCCTGTAATGCCTGTGATAGAATCAAAAAGAAATCGCAACTTACCTCAAATCAACGACAATATCCGCTTTCCTAAGATTCGCCTGATCGATACCGAAGGCGGTCAGCTAGGGATCATGACTCCCAGGGAGGCCATGAAACTAGCTCAGGAAAAGGAACTAGACCTAGTTCTGGTTAGCGATAAAGCTGACCCTCCCGTATGCCGGATTATGGACTATGGGAAGTTCAAATATGAACAGGAAAAGAAAGTTCGGGAAGCTCGTAAAAAGCAGCATACCGCCGATGTCAAAGAAGTTAAGATGCGTTACAAAATTGATGATCACGACTATCAGGTGCGTGTGAATCAAGCCAAGCGCTTCCTTAAATCCGGCGATAAGGTCAAAGCCACAATTATGTTCCGGGGTCGAGAAATTCAGCATAGCAACCTAGCCAGGGAACTGCTCAAACGTATGGCCGAAGACCTGGAAGAACACGCCGAAGTTCAACAGTCCCCCAAACAAGAGGGACGGAGTATGATGATGCTGTTGGCTCCCAAAAAAACAACAACTAGCTGAGACTCAGGAATTGTGGGTCATTGTGATTTGTCAAACCTGTTGCTGCTACGGTTATGATAAACCAGTAACCCCAGTTCCGCCTTATAACTGATAATTTAGAGAAGAGATAAAATTGAGGGGTCTCAATACGGGATGGAAAAGCGAATTGGTGAACCCGCAGGAGTGGGACAGGGTGTGCTACGCGGTCTAAATCTCCGCCCAGAAGAAGTAGAGCGAACTTTATTAATGTTCGCAGTATATACTTTTTCATCCATCGGACTGATTTGGTTAGAACTAAGTACCGTCGGCCTGTTTATTGATCAATATGGGGCAGAGAAACTGCCTTGGATTTATATTGCTAGTGCTGGTATCGGGTCTAGTTTGGGTGTAGTTTACTCTCGGTTACAGACATTTTTACCCCTGCGCCGGGTGATTGTTCTGATTTTACTACTCATGGCAATCCCCCTGTTTCTATTTCGTTTTGGTTTGGGAATAGAAGATGTAAGGGTATTGGGATTAAGCCTTCAATTTGTTACCCTATTTGTCATGTGGCTGTGGGTTGAGGCTTGTTATCTCCTCAACGATCTCAATACCTCCATTACCTCCAATCAACTTTTTAACATTCGGGAGATCAAGCGCACCTATCCCATTATCAGTAGTGGTTATCTCGTCGCTGGGGTGGTTAGCGGTTTCTCCCTGCCTCTATTGCTCAGATTTGTAGGCTTAAATAATGTCACCCTAGTATCTGGGGCTATGGTGATTGTGGGAGCAGGTGTTTTATTTTATCTGTCCCAAAGATATGAACAGTCTTTCCCTGATTCTTCCCGGTGGACCCCGGAAGACGAACTACCAGAATTTAGTACCCGTAGCCTCAAAGGTCCCCTACAAGGCTATGTCATTCCCTTGGTGCTATTTTTCGTCATGGCTGAAGTCGTCTATGTCATGGTCGATTTCCAGTTTTTCAGTCAGTTAGAATACCGTAGTGGTATCGGTGGCGCTAGTTGGATTGTTAGCTTCCTGGGACTATTTGAGGGGATTTTAAGTACCTTCCAAGTAGCAACTCAGTGGTTTGCTTCCAGTCGCTTGGTCGAAAAAATAGGCGTGTTTGGTACAGCATCTATCCTTCCTGTGGGGGTAGTCGCCTTGGGCCTGTTTTCCTTGATAGGGGGGGCTACGGGTTTATTTACCATATTTATAGGGTTTTTGATTCTCAGATTTTTAGATGAACTGTTCCACTACACTCTCATCGAAACTACCGGGACGGTTCTATTTCAACCCCTACCAGAAAATATTAGGAGTGATATTCAGACCCTGGTTAATGGTGTATTTGAACCCCTGTCAACGGGTTTGAGTGGTATCGGGATTTTGCTGTTGCTGTGGCTGATTAACCTATTTTTACCCGATGGTGTCCCAGAAGGTATTTTCCAGCAAGACCAAAGTCTGATTTTTGTCGTAACTATTATTTTGTTGGCTTTTGTCTGGTTGTGGGTGGTCTGGAAAATTCGCTCCCAATATGTAAGACTTCTAGTTCGTAGTGCTGAACGCGGTCGCCTGGGAACTACAGATATTGATATGCGTAGCCTCAAGCGATCGGTGGTCGATGAGTTGAAACAGCCAACCCCAGAAGCTGATAAGCATTCCTGTATTGAATTACTCAGCCAACTTGATCCTAAAAATGTCGGGGAGACTCTGGTTCCACTACTGGAGATTATGTCCCCGAATCTTCAGCGTCAAGCCCTAGAACTGATGCTAGATTATCCTAATCCCGCTCATTTAGAGGCGATTAGATCCCTATCTCGTAGCAGTCTACCTCCTGAAGTTTTGGCTTTGGCACTACGCTATATCTGGTTAACTGAATCTAACCCAGATATTAATCAGTTGAAACCTTACCTACAACCAAGGGTCGATCCGGTGGTACGGGGAACAGCCGCGGCCTTGATTATGCGTCGTGGCGATCGCGAACAAAAAGCGGCAGCCACTAATACTATCCGGCGCATGATCGTCTCTAATCAAGAACCTGAAAGGGTGATGGGAGTCCGGGCTCTGGGTGATGCTGATTATATGCAAGGGTTGCGAGTTTATCTTAATGACCTCCTCGCTGATGAATCTCTCAGGGTCCGCTGTTCGGTCTTGGAAGTCATTGCGGCTACTAAGATGGAAGAATACTATGGCTCCCTATTAAAAGCCGTTTCCTACCGTTCTACCAGAGAAGCAGCAAGAATGGCCTTAGTCCGCTTAGGAAATGAGGCTATTCCTCTGTTAATCAGAATAGCCACGGATATCTATAAATCAGATTTGGTCAGACTTCAGGCTTGGTCTGCTTTAGGAGACATTGGTACGCCATCCGCCTTAGATACTCTCATTGATAATCTGTTAATTTCCTGGGGAACCACCCGACGTAATATTCTCCGCATTCTCCTGAAAATTCCCGATGATGCGGGGATTGAAAGAACTTTAGACCGCATTGGACGTAATGGGGTGGAAACGTTAATTGAACAGGAGTTGATGTTTATTGGTCAAATCTATAGCACTCTTTTAGACCTCGAACCTGAAAAACCTACAGCTCCTATCTTACCTTATACTGTCTCCCTTGAGGTCGCTTCCCCCCTAGAAATGCTCTGTCGCGCGCTCCGTAATCTTGAATCTGATGCTATAGACCGCTGTTTTCTGCTGATGAAGTTCCTTTACTCCCTCGGATCTATTCAGGCGGCGGCTTTCAATATTCGCTCTGGACAACAGGGAAATATTGCTCGTGGGTTGGAAATCTTGGATAATACTGTTGATATTTCCCGTAAACGAGCCTTGATTGGCATTTTGGATAATCACTCTATTGTCCAAAAAATTGAGGATCTCTCCCCTTTGATTTCCTATAAACCAATGACACCTAGCGATCGCCTCCGTCGTTTACTGGAGTTTCGCCATTTCCTCTCAGATTGGTCTTTGGCTTGTTGCTTCCACCAAGCGCGGTCCGCCAGTTGGAGTCTCACCGCTGAACAGACTTTAATGTGTCTGAGACACCCCACAGGTTTTGTGCGGGAAGCTGTTTTGGCTTACCTCAAGATGGGAGCGCGTCAGGCTTTGGTAGAATTATTGCCAATGCTACAAACTGATCGGGATCCTCTGGTGGCTCACCAAGTACAACAATTAATCTCGGAATTAGCTGTACACAGAAAAACCGAAATGCCTTGATCAATAGGGAGTCCGTCTGGATTCAAGTTCACTAACTCGCCTTGACCTATTATGTTAACTAGCGTCCAACGCCTATTGTTTGTGCGAAAAGTCCCCATTTTTCAAGAACTTAGGGATGATTTCTTGGTGCGTCTTGCTTCTGTTATGGATGAATTGTCTTTTCCCGCTAATCAGAGTATTTTTACTGAGGGACAAGAAGGCCGATCGCTTTATATTGTCGTTTCTGGTCAGGTCAAGGTTCATCATGGCGATCGCGAATTGGCTCGTTTGGGTAAAGAAGACTGTTTTGGCGAAATGTCTCTATTTGATGCTGAACCGCGATCGGCTTCTGTCACTACCCTAGAACCCTGTGAATGTCTCATGCTCACACAGATGCAGCTTTATGATGCTATTGATGAGACCCCTGGTATTGCGGTTAATATTATTCGCTTACTATCTCGCCGCATTCGAGAATTGAATCAAAAAGCCAACGCTCAAAACCCTAAATCTTCTATCTCCGAAGTCAAAGTCCCACCCGATCGCTCTTGACATCGGATTTAATGTTGATTTTTTCTTCAAAAAAAAATTTGAGGGTCGCTTTTTTTGCCTCGCGGGGATTGACAGCCCAGAGCATTGCTGCTACTATATTGACAGTAGCCTTAATAATGGAACATTTGCCAAAATAAAAAAATTACAACCATCCAATTATAATAAAAGTATAGCGCAAGCGCCCGCGAAAAGCAACCCCCTCCCCCCAAAAAAAATTTTTTGCAACATTTCTTAAAATTTTGTAACAAAAGTTAACAAAGTCATAGTTTGGTACGAGGGGATGGTCTGATAGATGGTCTGAATGTATATATAATAGACAAAAGTTAAGTCGGAGATGGCAAAATCTACCAAGGCCCTATGTCAACAGAAATTAAGGACGAATTACAGCTAGAAGTGCAACGCCGCCGTAATTTCGCCATTATCTCCCACCCAGACGCGGGAAAAACCACATTAACAGAAAAACTGCTGCTGTACGGAGGGGCGATTCATGAAGCCGGGGCGGTAAAAGTCCGCAGGTCGCAGCGTCACGCGACATCAGACTGGATGGCGATGGAACAACAACGGGGTATTTCTATCACTTCAACAGTTTTGCAGTTTGAATATCGTAACACTCAGATTAACTTACTCGATACCCCCGGACACCAAGATTTCAGTGAAGATACCTATAGGACCTTGGCGGCGGCGGATAATGCGGTGATGCTGGAAGATGCAGCTAAGGGGTTAGAACCTCAAACGCGGAAGCTGTTTGAAGTGTGTAAGATGCGGGGCTTACCTATCTTTACGTTTATTAATAAAATGGATCGCCCGGGTCGGGAACCTTTGGAACTTCTTGATGAAATTGAGCAGGAGTTGGGTTTACAACCTTACCCGGTAAATTGGCCTATTGGTATGGGCGATCGCTTTAAAGGGGTTTTTGACCGCCATAAGCGACAAATTCATCTATTTGAAAGGACGGCCCACGGTTCTCGGGAAGCGGTAGATACAGTGATAGATTTGGGAGATCCGCGTATTGAGGATTTATTAGACCAGGATCTGTATTATCAACTCAAGGAAGAATTGGAACTATTAGACGCTTTAGGATCAGATTTAGATCTCGAGGCGGTACATGGTGGGAAAATGACCCCAGTATTTTTTGGTAGCGCCATGACTAACTTTGGGGTACAACTGTTTCTGGATGCTTTCCTAGAATATTCGTTAAAACCAGGTCCCCACAGTAGCACGATTGGGGATATTCCCCCAGATTATCCAGAGTTTACTGGGTTTGTGTTTAAGTTACAGGCGAATATGGACCCGAAACATCGCGATCGCGTAGCTTTTGTGCGGGTATGTACGGGAAGATTTGAGAAGGACATGACTGTTAGCCATGCTAGAACCGGAAAAACGGTGCGTCTGTCACGTCCCCAAAAACTGTTCGCTCAGGATCGCGAGTCAATTGATGCGGCTTATCCTGGGGATGTAATTGGCTTGAATAATCCGGGGGTATTTGCGATCGGTGATACGATATACAACGGCCAAAAACTGGAATATGAGGGGATTCCCTGTTTTTCCCCGGAACTTTTCGCCTATCTGAAAAATCCTAACCCCTCTAAATTTAAACAGTTCAATAAGGGTATTACAGAACTGAGGGAAGAGGGAGCCATTCAGATCATGTATTCTCAGGATGATTCTAAACGCGATCCAATTTTGGCGGCGGTGGGTCAACTTCAGTTTGAGGTAGTTCAGTTTCGGATGCAGAATGAATATGGGGCGGAAACTCGCCTAGAATTGTTACCCTATAGTGTGGCTAGATGGGTAGCAGGGGGATGGGAAGCCTTAAACAAGGCGGGAAGACTGTTTAATACTGTGACTGTTAAAGACAGTTGGGGTCGCCCAGTTTTGTTATTTAAGAATGAGTGGAATTGTCAACAGGTACAGTCGGAACATCCCGAACTGGATTTAAGAAGTTCGGCTCCGGTGGTTTCTGGTCAGCAACCGAAATAGTCGGAAAGGCGGGAAAGGCGGGAAAGGTCGGAAAAGTCCAGGCGATCGCGTAGCGTGTGCGTAGCACGTATCGCGCAGCGACTAGGCGGTAGTATCGCCTGTTTTTGGGTCAAAAAGATGCACTTTTTCAGGAGCGATCGCCAAGGCAATTTTATCTCCCAAACTAACATCAACAGCGGCTGGAATCCTGACCTGTAAAGAATCTTCTGGGGGGTGAGTAAACCTGACAAATAACAATGTTTCATGTCCCAAGGCTTCCACCCGTTCGACCCGGACATTAAGATGATTAGGGCTAGGTTCTGCGAGGGTTAAATGTTCTGAACGCACCCCCAAAACCACAGACTGATCAGCCCAATTAGTGAGACCAGCTATCCTTTGGTGAGATAAGCAGAGGCGAAAATGGGGATGAATTAACTCACCCGACTTAGATAATTTAACGGTGATAAAATTCATAGGAACCGAGCCAATAAACTCGGCTACAAAACGGTTAGCGGGGGAATTATACAAAACCATGGGACTGTCAATTTGCTGAATTTGTCCGCCATTCATGACAGCAATTCGGGTCCCCATAGTCATAGCTTCGGTTTGGTCATGGGTAACATAAATAGTAGTAGTTCCCAACTTTCGCTGAAGTTCAACGATTTGCGATCGCATTTCTGTGCGTAACCTAGCATCCAAATTAGATAAAGGTTCATCCATGAGAAAAACCTGGGGATTTCGAGCCATAGCCCGTCCTAAAGCCACCCGTTGTTTTTGACCGCCAGAAAGTTGTTTAGGGAAGCGATCTAGTAGGGGTTCAATCTGCAAAATCTCAGCAATTTCTTGTACTCGCAGCGCAATGGAGCGTTCCCGAGTAGATTGATGACGGAAGGACTGAGGAAAAGGGAGCGATCTGGTTATAGTCCCCGCCAGTTTTGGGAGGAATTTTTCAGGTTTACCAGTACGTCGCAATCCAAAAGCCAAATTATCATAAACTTTAATATGGGGATATAGGGCGTAATTTTGAAATACCATAGCGACATCGCGGTTTTTGGGAGGACAATCATTAACTAAGCGATCGCCAATCCAAATCTTTCCAGCGGTGGGAGTTTCCAACCCAGCAATTAAGCGTAACAGGGTACTTTTTCCACAACCAGAAGGTCCGACAAATACCATAAATTCACCATCACCGACGGTGAGGTTAATATTACGAAGTACGGCTCTATCTGGGTCTGTTGAGGTGGGGGTGGGTTCTTTCTGTGTGGCTGTAAGGGGGCTGACGGTTGAGGCGACCCTTACAGTATTTGCTGGGGAAAAACGCTTATAAATATTCTCCAAAACGACGATCGCCATAGTGATTAACCCTCGATGGTTGTATCATAAATGGGGCTAACCACGGACAAAATCGGTTCCCAAAAATTCAATTCGACCATGCGATCGCCATAACCATCTTTACCCCAAACGGGAATCACATCAGGAACTAAAGTTACCATAGGATTTTCACTGGTTAAACAATATACAGGCTCACGGGGAGTAGTCGTGGCTAACCCCCGACAAGCATATCATAATGACTGATACTTTAACATCTGAGTACCAAGGACTAACTGGAGCATGGAGGTTTAAGCGATCGCAATTCCTTTTTGAGGGATTTTCATAACTCCGAGGGCTCTCGAAACTAAACCTTGTAGGTTGGGTGAAACCCAACAGAGATGATAGTAGGTTGGGTGAAACCCAACAGTAAACCTTGTAGGTTGGGTGAAACCCAACAGTAAACCTTGTAGGTTGGGTGAAACCCAACAGTAAACCTTGTAGGGTTAAAGATGGTAAAGTTGGGTTTCGTTCCTCCACCCAACCTACTAAACCTTGTCGGTTGGGTGAAACCCAACAGAGATGATAGTAGGTTGGGTGAAACCCAACAGGGTTTAGAGATGGTAGGGTTAGAGATGGTGGTGTTGGGTTTCGTTCCTCCACCCAACCTACTAAAGTGGAGTGTGGGGGTTTAAGCGATCGCAATTCCTTTTTGAGGGATTTTCATAMCTCCGAGGGCTCTCGAAACTAAACCTTGTAGGTTGGGTGAAACCCAACAGTAAACCTTGTAGTAGTAGGTTGGGTGAAACCCAACAGGGTTAGAGATGGTAGGGTTAGAGATGGTGGTGTTGGGTTTCGTTCCTCCACCCAACCTACTAAAGTGGAGTGTGGGGGTTTAAGCGATCGCAATTCCTTTTTGAGGGATTTTCATAACTCCGAGGGCTCTCGAAACTAAACCTTGTAGGTTGGGTGAAACCCAACAGTAAACCTTGTAGTAGTAGGTTGGGTGAAACCCAACAGGGTTAGAGATGGTAGGGTTAGAGATGGTGGTGTTGGGTTTCGTTCCTCCACCCAACCTACTAAAGTGGAGTGTGGGGGTTTAAGCGATCGCTCTACGGCTTGGCGAAACTGCACATATATTCACTATCAAAGCAACCAGAAACCATAGTACAATAAACCCAATTGTTTAGATCTCTCTTTATTGAAAAAAAAGGAGTTGTTATGGCTTTAATAAATCTAAATTTATTGTCGGTGATAGCAAAAACGGCAAAAGCTTCGTTGCCTGTGGTTGCAGATATTGCAGAAAAAGCTGCGGTAAAAGTTGTGTTGCCTGTGGTTGCAGATATTGCAGTAGGATCGGTAAAATCTGTGTTGGCCGTTGCAGATATTGCAGCGGGAGCGGCAGAAGCTTCGTTCCCTGTGGTTGTAGATATTGCAGTAGGAGCGGCAGAAGCTTCGTTGGTCGTTGCAGATATCGCAGTAGGATCGGCAAAAGCTTCGTTCCCTGTGGTTGTAGATATTGCAGTAGGAGCGGCAGAAGCTTCGTTCCCTGTGGTTGTAGATATTGCAGTAGGAGCGGCAGAAGCTTCGTTCCCTGTGGTTGCCACAATTGCAGGCGTAGCGGTAGAAGCGTTGCCTGTGGTTGCCGCAATTGCAGTAGAAGCGGCAGAAGTTTCGTTGCCTGTGGTGACCGGAATTGCAGTGGGAGCGGCAGAAGCTTCCTTGCCTGTGGTTGCCGGAATTGGAGTGGGAGCGGCGGTAGAAGCTTCCTTGCCTGTGGTTGTGCCTGTCGTTATAGGAGCTATGATAATTAACTTGACAGTTCAGATTATTAACTCTCCCGCTACAGTGGAAGCATTATGTTAAAGAAAAAACAACCTCCCCAATAGAAAGACTAAACTAACCTACTACTAAACCTTGTAGGTTGGGTGAAACCCAACAGTAAACCTTGTAGGTTGGATGAAACCCAACAGTAAACCTTGTAGGTTGGGTGAAACCCAACAGTAAACCTTGTAGGTTGGGTGAAACCCAACAGTAAACCTTGTAGGTTGGGTGAAACCCAACAGTAAACCTTGTAGGGTTAGAGATGGTAGGGTTGGGTTTCGTTCCTCCACCCAACCTACTAACTTGTAGGTTGGGTGAAACCCAACAGTAAACCTTGTAGGGTTAGAGATGGTAAAGTTGGGTTTCGTTCCTCCACCCAACCTACTAAACTAAACGATCGCTCCCAGTGATTAACCCTCGATTGTTGTACCATAAATGGGGCTAACTACCGACAAAATCCGTTCCCCAGACCTCAATTCCACCATGCGATCGCCATGACCATCCTTACCCCAAACCGGAACCACATCAGGAACTAAAGTTACCATACGATTTTCACTGGTTAAACAATAGATAGCCTCACCGGGAGTAGTCGCCACCAACCCCCGACAAGCATCATTGCGGGAGTGAAACTGTAACATCTGAGTACCAATTCCCCCTCGACGAGAACGTTGGAGACTTTGTAGAGAAATCCGTTTAAAATACCCTTGTTCTGAAACCAACAGAATAAACTTGTTGTTCAACTCACCAGTTGATGACAGAGTAATACAGCCCACCAACTGTTCATTTTTTCGGAGTCGGGTAGCCACAGAACCCTGAGCCGTGCGTCCCATGACGGGGATCTGGTCAGCATTAATATCCAAACGCAACAGCCGCCCCCCAGAGGTCGCCAAAACCACTTGATCGCCTGTAGCAGCCAGATTAGCATAACTTAACTCATCATTATCCTTGAGTTTCATTACGGTAATTCCCCTAGCGCTCAAATCCATGAAATCAGTCCCGGATAAGCGCTTAATCTTTCCCTCTGCGGATAGCATGATTAAATCAGTCTGATCGGAAAAAGCGCGCTCACGCTGGTCAGCATCAGTTTTTGGTCGCACCGGAGAGCTTTGTAAACCCGCCCCCAAAAACGCAGCCACAATCAAATCTTGAGGGCGGGTACTGGCATCTTTGGTGGCGGAGGGAGATAATAAGGTAATTAAGGGGACACCACGGGACTTGAGAGAAACACTGGGGATATCAGCCACATTCAAGGGGTAAGCCTTACCCATGCGGTTAATAATAACCAGAGTTTCCGCAGTGGTAGTTAGATAAGAGGTGACGGGAAAATCATCGATCGCCTCAATCGTAATATCCTCACGGGACTGGGGACGAGACAAGTTGTGGGGAGTCACTCGTCGCACATATCCTCTCAGGGTCATTTCGACCAAAGTCTCTTCTACCGCCGGTAATTGGGGGCGTAAAATCTTGGATTCAGTAGCTTTTGAGGGGGGATGCACCCCCTTAGAAGACCGGGCGGACACAGACTGAGATTCCTGGGACTCTGAAGAAACAATGCGAGTCCGACGTGGATCTGAGTATCGACGTTTAAGCGATCGCAATTCCTTTTTGAGGGATTTTAATAACTCCGATCGCTCTGATAATAAACGGCGCAGGCGCTGAATTTGCGCCGCCAACTCCGTGGCTTCCTCCTGCAACTTTTTCCCCTCCAACCCCGTCAATCGTCTCAGCGGCATAGCTAGAATTGCGTCAGCTTGCTCGGTACTGAAATCTAAACGAGTTTCTAGGGACATTTTAGCAGAACTACCATCGGGAGCATTTCGCAAAATATCGATCACCTCATCCAAAGCTGATAAAGCCTTGAGTAAGCCTCCCACCAAATGCTCCCGACGTTCGGCTATTTCTAACTCCGATCTATAGCGACGCAGGAGAGTTTGTTCACGAAACCCTAAAAATTCCTCCAGGATTTGTTTCAGGCTCAGTTGTCGAGGTTGACTGTTGACCAAAGCCAGGAAAATCGCCCCAAATTTCGACATCAAATCCGTGTGCTGATAGAGATTATGCAGCACCACTTCCGGCGTAGCTTCCCGTTTCAGTTCGATCACAACTCTAATTCCTTCGCGATCGCTTTCGTCTCGGATATCAGAAATCCCCTCCAATTTACCCGCATTCACCAAAGCAGCCACCTTTTCAATCCATCCCGCCTTATTTACCTGAAAAGGTAATTCCGTGACCACAATGGCATTTTTAGTGCGTTTACGACCCGCTGTAGCTACCTGCTCAATTTTCGCCACCCCCCGCATCACAATACTACCTCGCCCGGAGGTGTAGGCTTCTTTAATGCCTTCTGTGGCGATAATTTCCCCCCCAGTGGGAAAGTCCGGTCCCGGAATCAGTTGCATTAACTTCTGATCGCAAAGGTCGGGATTATCAATTAAGGCGATTAAGCCATCGACCACCTCCCCTAAATTGTGGGGAGGAATATTAGTCGCCATACCTACTGCTATCCCAGAGCTACCATTGAGGATTAAAAACGGTAGCTGCGCCGGGAGAACTGTGGGTTCTTGTTGGGAATTGTCAAAGTTACTGGTAAAGTCAACCGTGGCTTCTCCTACCTGGGTCAGCAGTCCCTCATTACCGATAGTAGCTAACCGGGTCTCTGTATACCTCATGGCGGCGGGAGGGTCGTTATCTACCGAACCAAAGTTACCGTGACCCGCCAATAACGGATAACGACTAGAAAACTCTTGCACTAACCGCACTAGAGCATCATATACCGACTGGTCGCCGTGGGGGTGGTATTTTCCTAATACGTCCCCAACTACCCGCGCACACTTACGATAAGGGCGATCGGGTGTTAGCCCTAGTTCGTGCATCGCATATAATATGCGACGGTGTACTGGTTTTAAGCCGTCTCGGACATCTGGTAGCGCTCGCCCCACAATTACACTCATGGCGTATTCGAGGTACGATTGCTGCATTTCATTGGTTAATGATGTGGGTATCACTTCCCCGCAAAGAAAATTTAACTGTTTAGCCATGAGTTGGATCGATTTTAGGGTTTAGCAATTTTAATATTTGGGACACTCTAGGGATTTCAACACCTGAGTTAAAGACGATTTCGGAGCCTACTATTTTAGGTTAACTGCAATGTTGCCCGGTTTGGAGCAAAATTTGGCGATGCAATTGGGCATTTAATCAAGTTCAAGTTCCTGTTTTGCGGTCATAATGAGATCAGACGGGGATTTTTTGGGTTCGCCCAATACTATCAACCTCGTGTTATGATTGCACATCGTAACTGGAGAGTATGTCCAGCGGAGACTCTGAATGAAGACCGTTCTGATTGTAGAAGACGATCCGGTTAATGCCCGCGTTTTTGCCAAAATTTTGAGCAAACGAGGGGGATTAGCGGTTAAGCACACTGAAAACGTAGACGAAGTAATGCAGATAGCTCGCACTAAAGAGGCTGACCTGATTTTGATGGATGTGTCATTGGCTCGCAGTGTGTATCTGGGTAAAGCAGTCGATGGGATTAAAATTACCCAGTTGCTCAAGGCTGATCCAGATACAGCTAAGTTACCAATTATTCTAGTGACCGCCCACGCTATGGCGGGCGATCGCGAAGATTTTTTGGCCGAAAGTGGGGCTGACGACTATATTTCCAAACCTGTCATTGATCATCAAGAATTTGTCAATAAAATTAAGTCGCTCCTCCCCAAGGATTAGCTATGCTATCCTTAGAGTCGGCTGATGGTTTGTCGCATCCGAGGTGTGGAAAGAAAAGTCCGAGCATCCTCCATAAGGCGATCGCCCCAGAGATTTTCTCGGAGAAATTCAAGCTCTGCATAACGACTATCTAGTTGCAGGGCTTGTTCTCCCAAGGTTAGAGCCCTCTCGGTGTCACCTTGTTGATAAAGGGCGACAGCAATGGCTAACAGCGGCTCGGCGGCGGTTTCATCAATGGCAAAAGCCTCTTCCCAACGCTGCACTGCTGAATCGGTTTTACCGAGTTCGTATTCCACTAAACCAATATTATTAATTGCTGGCCAGAGGAGTCTCTCCTGTTTATAAGCTTCTTCGTATTGGGCGATCGCTTGCTCAAATTGTCCCAGTTGAAAATAGGCATTACCTAAATCAAACAAGGCTCCGGGAACATTAGGATTGATTCTTAAACCCTGTTGGATTTGCTCGACAGACCTCTGATAATCTCCTTTGCGAAAATAAGCCTCCCCTAAAACAAACCTAATTGCTGGGTTGTCAGGGGCTAAGGCTTGGGCTCTGTTTAGGGCTTCAATTCCGGCTTCTGTGCGATCGACCTGGATATACAGACTACCTAATAAAGCCCAGGTTTGGTAGTTGTTGKGTGCTAATTGGGTGGCTAATTCAGCACGGGGTAGGGCGAGTTGGTATTGCTGAAATCGCGTGAGTTGGGCGGCTTCTTCAATTAAACCCTCTCCGGTTTGTTGTAAATGTTCTGAGTCTACTTGCAGGGTGTAAGGTAATAGGGCTTGGGCGAATGCAGGTTGACGCACACCCGTCAGACTCACCAACATGGGGAGGGTCAGTAGTAATCCACCTAATGGCCTGATTAGGCGTTTAGGGCGACTTGTGAAATGGCTAAAAATTGATGTCCAGAGCATGATTATTACAGGTGATCAAAGGGGATTTAATTTAGATTTAGGTTAGGGGAAGCCAAATTTCAAATTCTGTGCCTACACCCAGTTGCGATCGCAGATTCAGCTTGCCTCCGTGTTTGGCGGTGACAATTTGATAGCTTAACCCTAAACTGGTTTCTTTGTCAGCGCGACGATGGGCTGAGAAGGACTCCAGAATTTTCTTCGATTGCGACAATGACATCCCCGGACCATTATCACTTATTTTAATTAAAACCCAGGATTCCTGATTGAACTGACCCCTAGGGGGATTTTCTGGGTCGTCCTTCATGGCACTAACTTTGATAGTAATTTCAATGCGGGGGCGATCGCTTCTTTGAATCCGAAGGGCCGGCCCGAACTCGTCTACCCAGTCCTGTCTCACCGCCCGATCAATCAGAGCATTAACAGCATTGGTCAGAATATTCATAAACACCTGATTTAACTGTCCAATATAGCAGGAAACGGGCGGAACTTGCCCATAGTGGCGAATAATTTCGATTTCTCCTTTGATTTTGCTTTGGATTAACAAGACAATACTATCCAAAGACCCTTGCAAATCTGCTGGCTTGGGGTGGACATTATCAATATGACAGAAGTTCTGTAAGCTGGTTGCTAATCGATTTAGGCGATCGGCTCCCCCATTAATACTAGCAACTACTCGCGGTAAATCCGATCGCACAAAGTCTAATTCTATCTCCTCCTGTTTAGCTTCAATCTCTGGCGGCACTTGGGGAAAATGCTGTTCATAGGCAGATAATAACTCCATTAACCCTTGGGCGTATTCATTTAAATGGGTAAGATTACCCCAAATAAATCCCACCGGATCTAAGATTTCGTGGGCGACACCATCTACTAAGCGCCCTAGGTTACTCATTTTTTCACTCTGAATCATTTGGATCTGGCTGCGTTCATAACGCACTTGGGTTTCAATACCTCTAATTTGCCAATGGGCAATATTGAGATCATCAATATTTAAAATAGAGTAGGGAATGGCTGGATTTCCTGGATGAGCTACCACAATGGGTTCGGCAATTAGTTCTGGCGATCGCCTTCTAGCATAGCGCGCCGCCTCTAAAATGGTCATGGTTTCCGGTAAGACTAGCATCGGGAAACCCCCATAACTATAACAAACTCCCAAGGATTGACTTGCCAACATTTCTCCCCCTTGAGGTCGGATGAAAAACTCTAATAATTGTCGTCGGGAAAGCAGACCCACTAATTGAGGTTCCTCTGATTCTATGTCTTCCCAAATCAATACCCCAGGTAGTAAAGCGTGACGCTGAAATTGTCGGACTACTTCTGACACCGAGCTATCTGATTTTACACCAAAATGATAAGTTGGTAAATCCGTCAAGGTGCCTTCCCAGTCTAGGTCTGGGCTATTTCCCTCTAATAGTTTGGGGAAGGATAAGTAAGTTTTAAATTGCTCTGACACTGGATGCTATAGAGTTCGGAATTTTGATGCCGATTCGATTATAAATTATTCCGAGCCTTGAGTCGCTTAAATTTGACTATCCTTGTGTAAATCCATTAGGACCAATAGTGCGATCGCATTGTTCAGGAGATAGATTAACTCCCTTAGCCCGAAACAGGTTACAACCAATAAATATAGTATTTTCTATCTGCGCCCCTTCCAGATTAGCACCCTGTAGATCAACATTGACTAGGTAAGCATTTCGTAAATCCGCATTATACAGGTCTGCCGCTTGTAAATTCACATCAGACAATTGAGCCCTCTGTAAGTTACTATAGCGTAGATTAGCGCGATAAAAATTACTATGGGATAGGCAAGCATCAGATAAATTCACCTGGTTCAGTTTCACATCCCCAAATTCACTCTCCAGAATCTCCGTATTGCTCAAATTAGCATGACTTAAATTCCCATAAGGCATATATACTTTAATTAATCGACTGGCTACCAGATTAATATTCCGCAAATCCACTTCAAATAAGTTGGCTTTGACTATTTCAATTTTGAAAAAATCTCGTTGACCATTAACATAATTTATCCATAAGTCCTGCTCAGTTAAATTCTGCATTTTGGAATCATTTAAGATATCATTTGTTTTCCGGAATCTCTACCCACAAAGTCGATGGCAGTTTCACACTGTAGGACACCTAGACACCACAACTGATAAGTTTTAATCTTTTTTTTATAGTTAGCGATTTATGGGACTGAATAGCCAGTAGTTTTATAGATATAATCTTGAATTCTTTGATAAGTACCGGGGTTGCTGTGGCGATTAATCACTACCTGTTCATGGGTATTCGCCAACCAAAATACAATCCGCTGAGTACCATCACAGCTAAATACTTGGATACGACTTAAATCAATTATATATTCATTGCGGTCATAATTAAACTTAATCCAAAACCCGGTGGCTGGACTTTCTGCTGTTTGTTTTTTGATGTAATCGAGAATAATTTGATAGGTTTCTGGGTGAGTTTTTGGATGAATGACAATAGGATAGTTACCATCTTTTAACCAGAAGGTTAGGCGATTATTTAAGCCAAAACAAAATGCACCGATGCTATGGAGATCGATAATATAGGTTTCTCTTTCATAGATCAGTTTAATCCAGTGCGCCACAAGATTACCTCAAACCTGTGATTCTTGCCATAATTAGTATTCGGAAAAATGCAGGCAGCATGATAGATTACCAAAAATCCGCCCTAACCAACTGATAAATTCAATTGGCGGGCGTTAATTTCTAGGACTTATCAGCGGAATTATTGACTACCGCTGGGGGTTTACTCTCTGACCCCAAGGTGGTTTTCTTGTCTTTCTCTAAGAGATGACAAGCGGCTTTAATTAACCCTTTAAACAGGGGGTGGGGAGTATTAGGTCGAGACTGGAACTCAGGATGAAATTGGGTAGCAATGAAAAATGGATGCTGGGGAAATTCAATAATTTCTACCAAGCGACCATCTGGAGATGTACCACTAATCATATAACCGGTTTCCAAAAATAGACTCCGATAGGCATTATTAAACTCATAGCGATGGCGGTGGCGTTCATAAACCACTTCCTGGTCGTACAGTTTAGAGGCGAGGGTATCAGGCTGTAACCTACAAGGATATAACCCTAAACGCATAGTTCCACCGAGATCGACAACATCCTGCTGTTCTGGTAATAAGTTAATTACCGGGTTAGGGGTGTTTGGATCAAATTCGGCACTATCTGCATTCGGTAATCCGGCACAATAACGCGCCCATTCGATAATAGAACATTGCATCCCTAAGCATAGACCTAAAAACGGGATTTGATGTTCTCTGGCATAACGAATCGCTGCAATTTTACCATCAATTCCCCTGACCCCAAAGCCCCCAGGGACAATAATACCGTGAACTTCTTTCAGGGCTAATTCTACATCATCAGTTTGTAGGTCTTCTGAATTGACCCATCTGAGATTGACTTCAGTTCCCACATCAATTGCTGCATGGCGCGCCGCTTCTACTACCGACAGGTAAGCATCGCTTAACTGGATGTATTTACCGACGATCGCAATTTCTACCGTAGTCGGTTCCATGCCCGGAAATCCACCTCTTTGGGTATGATAGAGGCGATCGACAAGAGTTTGCCAAGAACTCAGATCTGGCTGTCGCTGTTCCAATTTCAGAAGTTCCAAGGTTTGCTGGGCGAGTCCTTCTTTTTCCAAAATTAGGGGTACTTCGTAAATGCTATCAGCATCTTGGGCTGTAATCACACTCTCTACCTCTACATCACAAAACTCCGAGACCTTCTCCTTTATCCCCATAGGTAAAGGGCGATCGCACCTACAAACCAGAATATCTGGTTGAATACCAATTGATCGCAATTCCTTCACAGAATGTTGAGTCGGTTTAGTTTTCATCTCCCCCGCCGCACTAATAAAAGGCATTAAGGTAACATGGAGATACACCACATTTTTGCGGCCCACATCCTTCCGAAATTGTCGGATCGCCTCTAAAAACGGTAAAGACTCGATATCTCCGACGGTTCCACCAACTTCTGTAATGACCACATCTGAGTGTGTATTTTTGGCTACCCTATGGATACGTTCCTTACACTCATTGGTAATATGGGGGATCACCTGGACTGTTCCCCCATGATAGTCCCCCCGTCTCTCTTTATTGATTACAGCTTGATAAATCGCCCCCGCTGTCACACTATTTAGGCGGGACATAGAAGTGTCAGTAAATCTTTCATAATGTCCCAAGTCTAAATCAGTTTCTGCCCCATCTTGGGTAACAAACACCTCCCCATGCTGAAACGGACTCATGGTTCCCGGATCAACGTTAATATAGGGATCTAACTTGAGGATGGATACAGAATAGTTACGCGATTTTAGCAAACGCCCTAAACTCGCGGCCACAATTCCCTTACCGATACTGGAGACGACCCCACCTGTAATAAAAACAAACTTAGCCATAAAAATGATCCAACGCTAACCCATTGGGACTACACTTATTCTGCCATAAAACTGAACCTTTGCCAGTTAAATCTTGAGACTGAATACTTAATTTGTGTTAATGTTTGTTAATGTGTTTCCCCCTGGGCTAGACATAACTGAACTCCCTGCTAGATTAGGGTATGAGTGATTAACCGCCGTTAATATCACTATATTTAACATTCGAGCGACTGGGAGATAATTGCTCAAATATAGGATCGGCTTTTCCAGCTAAATACTCCCCATAGCGTTGGGCTAACGGTGGCACAAATACTAAGGGATTACTAAAGCCTGAAAATACATGGATTCCTGACCAATTTGGTATCGCACCTATCATGGGTAAACCATCCCCGGTAAATGCTACTAAACAGTGATACCAAGTGGCTGGCAAATCTGCTAAACTTGGTAAAATTTTGGCGATCGCCTCTCGGATAGTAGCCTCACTTTCCCCCTGATTAATCACCGCCTTCGGATTACTCAAAGTTCGCGAAGGTTGCCCGATTCTCAAACGACCATCTAACAATTGTACAGCACTAGGGTCTATAATAAATGGTGCTAATTCCTGATGGGGTTCATCCCACAACTCTTCTAGTTCCGGCTGAGTAGCGATCGCCTCCAGCCCAAATCGGGGCATAGTCGCCGACATCACCACAGTTCTGAGTTTTGGGGGCAATTTTGGGGTTTCTAAAACTTCCGTATGTGTAAAATGTATTTTAACTTTAATTCCCCCTTTTTTTAACAGTTCCCGACTCATCCCTCCCGCACAAACAACCACATTAGCCGCCGATAAATTTTCCCCATCTGCAATCACACCATTTATCCGGTTTCCTACTCTAATTAAATCAGAAACCATGGCAATTTTAAAAGTTCCCCCTAACCGTTGTAAACCATTTACATATCCTTGGTTTAAAGCCTCTGGGAAAATGTGACCATGGCGAACCGTAAACGCACCAGCTATTTCCTCCGGGTTGAGCAGCGGTTCTAATTCGCAAGCCGTTGGAGTATCTACCCACCTAGGAGGAGTCACAAAGGGGGGATAATTAGCTGCTATGGTTTCCGGGTCAGTATCTCTGGGGACTGTTAACACTAGATCCACTTCCCGCAACTGCGTATCAACCCCTAACTCCTCTGATAAAACCTGATGGCGTTTCCGTCCCTGTTGACACAATTGATAGCTTAGATCATTATAACCCGCCCAATAAGCGAGTCCTCCATAACTGTAGCGCGTAGCATTTGCTGGAGTCGGAAACTGATCTATTAACATCACCGAAAATCCGGTTTTGGCTAATTCATAACTGAGGGAAGCACCAGCAATTCCCGCACCAACTACAATCCAATCAAAAGTTTTCATGGTCTAATTTTCATAGAGATTACCTAACATTTTCCCATAAATAAGGTTAACCCCATGGTTACTATAGGCGATCGCTCCTCAGTCAGACCCCCTAAACCTATCACCTTACCCAATAACTAGGAAAGTGGCTATTCTGTTACTCATCCTGATGAGAATCGATATAAGCAAGCAACCATTTAGCTTCATCGAAATCTTCCCTGATAGTTTTTAAGTCTAGTAATCCGATTAATTTAGAACCATCCTTGGTCTTTGAGTATCTTTTCCCTTTTCGGATTTGCTTGTCTCCTCTGATTTTGACAATATCAAAATACTGCCTAAAAATTGTGTCAATTTTTTCACTAGGTTTGCTAATTGCTTCGGGATGTATATTGTTGATTAAAGGATTACTTTTAATATCTTCATTAACCCTTTTGCGGATCAATCCTTCACTTTTGGCAAATTCTTCAATTTTGTCAACTTGGGAAAGGAGCCATGCTTCCATTTCCTGGATCATAAA
>NZ_PKGG01000644.1:0-299 GCF_046480465.1 Arthrospira sp. PCC 8006 | reverse complement strand
CGAGGACATCAAACCATCCTCTAGTGACTTGGGGGCGTTCGACTGCTATTGTCATAAACCCAAATCTCCGAATAAATTATAATTTCCAGTAATGTATACCTATTTGATCCAAGTAGAAATTCGCTGGCTGAATATGATAGAAATACTTTGCAATTGTCATTGGTACGTGAAGTTCAGACAGAGGGGCCAGAAGGAATCAAAGGTGGGATAGCAGATCTTTGGGTTGATGAAGATGGGATTTTTTGGATTATGTCTCCCGCTGACATTCTTTACCAATTAAATAGGGACTTGAAGATTGT
>NZ_PKGG01000305.1:0-4817 GCF_046480465.1 Arthrospira sp. PCC 8006 | reverse complement strand
TCTTTGACATCAGAACTGTAACCTCCAGGACAGGGATTTTCTCGAAATTGGCGACCACATTCACGGCACAGGTAACTCTGTTTTCCCTGACGATGACCATTTTTGACTACTTTATGGCTTTGGCAATAAGGACAATCCATCTTGATTTATTTGAGAATATCATTTTCTATTATGCAACACCCAATCAAGACTATGAATAACGTATGGAAAGCTATCCCATGGGCTAAGGTTCAGCGGAAAGTTTTTAAGCTCCAAAAGAGGATATTTCAAGCAGCTAAATCGGGACAGGACGCGAAGGCCAGAAGGTGRCAACGTCTATTGGTGAAATCATATTATGCCCGGCTCTTAGCAGTGCGGCTGTAGGGGCGGGTTCCACGGTCAGCCATGCTTCCCAACAGTCAGCTTAATGAACCCGCCCCCCNAAGCGGGTCAAGGCTAAAAGACAGCCGGTGTCGATGGAATGATAGTAATATCTCCAGAACAAAGACTGACTTGAGCGGAGAACATTAAAGGAAATCTCAAAGCCAAAGCACTTAGGAGAGTATGGATACCAAAACCTGGCAGGGATGACAAATGCCCCCTGGGAATACCCACAATCCAAGACAGAGCGAGGCAAGCCTTGGTTAAGTCGGCACTTGAGCCTGAATGGGAATCAAGATTTGAAAGCACAAGCTACGGGTTCAGACCAGGCAGGTCAGCCCAAGATTCAATAGCTCGTATTTTCCTGAGTATAAACCAAGGGGAATACTATAGCACTAGTCAATACGGTTAGGACGCAGCCTTGAGAACAGAATCCATGGCATCATCGAGAGAATCAAACTGCTCACGTGCAATGGCGAATGCGGGCTTTCAACCACGACCAACATTTCTCTATCTTGTTGAGGTCTGGCGAATAAGGCGGAAGATAGAGTAAATGGCATTGAGCTGCCTCCACCAGTTCAGCCTGCCGCCCCCCTTTATGAAACGTTGCATTGTCCARTACTAGAGTYTGACCTGGCTTCAATGTTGGAATTAAGATGAACTCCAACCACAACTCAAACACTGTCCGATTACAACAACCCTCAAAGGTAAAGGGAGCTAAGAGTTGTTGATAACACCATGCGGCCATATAGCTCACCCTGCCCTGCCTCTTCCCGGATTTGAGGGTATCGAAGCGTTGTCCTTCCTGGCAGTAACCATAAGGATAATCCGAGTCTTGACTATTCATGCCAGCTTCATCGAGGTAAACCAACCCTTCCGGCTCCATATGTTGAATCTGAGCAATAAACGCCTCTCGCTGTTGCTGATCACCTTCTTGGTAGCCGTAAGTTTTTTTTCTGGTGAAGCCAATTTTCTTCAAGGTTCTGGATATGGTGCGAGGAGAGATGTCGTCATCCCAAAGTTGAGCCATTTGAGCGGAGGTTTTGTGGCCATGCTCTTGGGCAAAAGCCTTGAATTTTTGCCAGTCGGTAATTTGGTGGTTATGACCAGGTGGGCGATTAGGTTTAGGGAGGAAGTCTCCGGTGTGTTCTTTTCTTTGCAGCCAGAGATTGATAGTGTTCCTGCAGAGATGGAAAAATTGACTGGCTTTGGTTTTGGACATACCGTATAGTTCAATTGCATTGATAACTTTTTGTCTAAGGTCGTAACTGTAGGGGGCTGGCATTTTGGGTCTTCTGTAGATATCCTTGCCATTATACGTCCTAACTTTTCTGTCTTATGCTATATCAGATAGATTAATCTACCCGTTACAACCCTATAAGCCAATACCCCTAGATTAAACCCCTAGGGGTTATTTTATGGCTACAGATTGATCGATCCTACTACGGTTTTGAGTAACACCTAAGTAACGGTAGAATAGGGGTTATAGGCTATGTATCAGGTTCGAGYCCGCTTAGCTCCATTTCAGTTGTTAGATCTCTTGTTCCTGAACTATCATGGGAGCTACTATTTGCTTTTGTTTCTAACTCCATTAAATAAGACCACGCGAGCTTGTGTCATCTCCCAAACCTGAGAAAATCGACTTACATAGTGATTATCCCTGTCCCTGTCGTCGAAAGGGTAATCTGGTTCCGATTACCTTGACCGAGGCTTTCGGTTGCGGTCGCTGTCAGCAGATTTTTGTAGTTGATGAGAGCGGTTATTCCCTAGAACAACTAGCCACCCACTACCCCTACAAACAGGCTTGGTGGTGGACTGGACAACAATGGTATCGCGCCACCCCAGGAATGCGATCGCACTATCTACCCTTAGCTTTGGGGATGCTTCTAGTCCCCCTGGTGATTTGGCTACCCCTAGCCATGTACTCTCCCGGGGGCAACATCTTGCTTTGGGCAATAGTTGCTGTTATGCTGGCGATGTTGCCAGCAATCATGGTTTGGCTTGCTTACAGGCGTTAGCTCGATGATCATTGATGATTTTTCTTCTACCCCAGATCCATTAAACCCTTCTCGTCGGGCCTATTTTGCCAGTCTTGAATTGACACAGATATCAGGAGAAGATCGGGGTCAAGCAATAAACAGAATGGCTGATGGTCTCAAACAACGAAAAAATGACATTCTGGAAGCGAACACCCTTGACTTGGAAGCCAGCAGAGAAATGGGGGTTTCCGAAGTGATTGGAGATTGGTTAAAACTGACTCCAGTTCGCCTAGAAAAAGCGATTAAGGTATTGGAAAGGTTAAGCACCATCTCCGATCCTATCGGTCGGGTGGTTAGCGCTCCTTACCAAATCAAACAGTATAAGGGCTATTATCAGTATATACCCCTGGGAGTCATTGCCCTCATTTACGAGGCTTTTCCTGAATTAGGGGCGATCGCCGCCGGTTTTGCTCTCAAAACTGCTAATAGTTTAATTCTCCAGGGAAGTAGTGAGGCTAACTCTTCCAATCAAATTATCGCCGAAACCCTACAATCAGCCCTAGAAGATGCGCGAATGCCGCCGGGATGTTTAGAATTTGTTCCCGCTGACCCTGATCATCCTATCCCCGATTTAGTCACCGAAGACAGATATATCAACCTGATTATACCATACGGGCGACCCCAATTAATCCAAGAAGTGATTAATAAAGCCACAGTTCCCATTCTGAAAACAGCCATGGGGAATTGTTATCTTTACTGGTCTGCTACCGCTAGTATGGATTTAGTCCGGTGGATGATTACGGATAGCCATAAAAGTGAACCCGACCCAGTAAATGCGATCGAAAAGGTCTTAATTGACCCTCATCAAAAAAACTCTTCCCTAGTGCGACTCTTAAATAGTTTGCAGGAAGAAGGTTTCCAATTACGAGGCGATCGCGATTTCATCCAAAACTTTCCCGAATTAACGGAAGCCGAACCCTCAGAATGGTATCATCCCTATTTGTCAAAAACCATAGCCTTCCGATTTGTGGAAAACCTCGAAAATGCGATCGGCATGATGAATCAGTGTAGCAGCAACCACGCCAATTGTATAGCGACCGAATCCTATAGCGAAAGTCGTATATTTGCCCAAAATTCCAATAGTGCGCTCACCTTCATGAACACATCCCCCCAATTTTCACGTCATCAAAACCGAGGGGATGCGTTGTTTTTAGGAGTGTCGAATCAGAAAGGATATCGACGGGGTTTAATTAGCCTAGAAAGCCTAATGACCCTGAAACATATTGTACAGGGTAATGGCAGAGTGTGAACTTAACCCGGCTGTCAGAGTCTAAGTTAGCTTCTGACCTACTCAGGAACAACTTTTGTCGCCGGGGCTAGTTTTCCACCAATTTAACTTTTTTAGCCAAACCCAAAAATTGTAGAAGTTGAATAGTCATCCAGGTTAAATCAATTTCCCACCATTTCAGACCATGACGGGCGGAATATTGGAAAGCATGGTGATTATTGTGCCAGCCTTCCCCATAGGTGACAAGAGCAACCCACCAACAATTTTTCGAGTTATCATTAGATTGATATGTTTGATAGCCAAACTTGTGAGTAGCGCTATTGACAAACCAGGTACAATGAAAAACCACAACGATGCGGAAAAAGATGCCCCAGACGACCAACGGCCATCCTCCGAGAAGATATAAAACCACACCCAAGGCGACTTGGATGGGAATGAAATAATTTTGCAGGAACAGATAAACTGGGTCTTCGTTGATATCTTTGGTAAAGCGGGGAACATCAGCATCAGCAGGAATTTCCCGCAACATCCAACCCATGTGACTCCACCAAAAACCCTTGTTAGAGTCGTGGGGGTCAAGGGTTTGATCAGAGTACAGATGGTGCATACGGTGTAAACCGACCCACTGGATAGGTCCTCCTTGACAGGCTAAAGCGCCGCAAAAAGCCAAGAAATATTCTAGCCATTTGGGAGTTTCAAAACTGCGGTGGGTGATTAAGCGGTGAAACCCTAGGGTAATTCCTAAGCCACCAGTTACCCAGTGCAAAAATACGGCCACACCAATTGCAGCCCAGCTAAAATTACTCGGGACTAGGACAAAAAGTGCGCCAATGTGGAGGAATGCCATAAATATTATGGTCATCCAGTCGAGTTTGAGTTTGGTTTCAGTTGCAATCGTCATGAATATCAAATTTTTGAACAGACCAGACCTGTTGGCGGCATAATATGCAGCACCCCTAATTCAGCTTTAGTCAGGTAATGAGACACAGCATAGAGTCACTACATGAAGCGCCACAGGCATTATCCCCAATTTTTTCGGGAATTGACACTAAGGTCAAGCACCACCTCCGACGAGTGTTAGATGCTTTCCGTACTCACCGGGTAGGAACCCATCATTTTGCCGGAGTTTCCGGCTACGGACACGATGATCTCGGTCGTCAAACTTTTGATCGCGTGTTTGCGGATGTTAT
>NZ_PKGG01000036.1:0-33291 GCF_046480465.1 Arthrospira sp. PCC 8006 | reverse complement strand
AGGTCAGCATTTTCTTTCCCTTGAAGTTGAGCCCGCCTCCGATTTCGGAGACGACTTCTGCTTCGGGGTAGAGGTTGGACAGTGCGGCCACCTGTCGGTTGAGGTCGGACTGCTGGGCGCGGCTACTAACTCTGGCATAGATAACGACTTTGCGTTTGTCACGGCGTGATCGCATCAGAATATGACTCAACGTTGTATCGTCGTTGCCCAGCGGGGGTTCTGATGGTCTCGATTGAGCCATTTTCGTCCCATCTGCGGAGTGTTCTTTCATGGACTCCAAGGATTTAGACCGCTTCCTTGGGTTTGACATATCTGGCAATAGGTTTATCCTCAACTATTCTCGCTTCTTATACCGTATTGCCCTAAAATATTAACCTAATTTGAGATTAAATCATGCTCCCCAAAATGCGACTGCTGAATCGACCCCTACGGCGATCAGCCCAACTAACTTGTCTCCAAATAGCTTTTATTGCGATCGAGAGGGGTTTGGTTTGAGTTGGGCGGTTAGGACTTGCTGCATTGGGGATTAGGTTTAACGGTTTCTCAGAGATGGGATTTGATGATATTTTTGGTGGAATTTCCACCAACGACTGAGGGGAAAGTAGACCACAGGAGCCAATAAACTACTGAGTATGGCTGAACTGATGGCAATTTTTTGGCGATCGCTCCAAATGTCTGCCAAATCATTTGTAATGGTTCCTAAGCCCCATTGGCTAAATTGTAAGGCTCTGATCATCTCGACGATGATCGCCATGCCAAATACAATCATAGCCACGGAGATAAAATCTTCTTGAATATTCTTGAGCAACAACTTAGAAAGTACGAAGGTGATGACGGCAGCAATGACTAATGGAACCGCATGGCTAGGCTGTGGGGCGCTGATGCTATCACTCAAGAAACCCATGACTAAACCAGCAATAATAGCCTGGGGAAGCGATCGCCTGAGACTCCAAGCTACTAACCAGATGACCGGCCAATTAGGACCAATGCCAAACATATCAATACCAGGGACTCTGACGAGCATCAATAAAATACAGGCGATCGCAGAACCCACATTAATCAGAGCATTTAGTAATTGACCATTTGTGATATACATTTAAATCTTAAAAATTGGATTATCCAAATCATTTGTACGGACGAGTTCACCAATCATCTGAACTTGCGCCTACTCTGGGAGTGATGGGTTATTCAAGGCTGAAGACTATTGCTGATTTTGGTAAACCACCACCCACTCTAAGGAATCAAGGGGAGCAAAAAATGCGATCGCTGCCTCTGGTCCTGTGGCTTTGTTAATATCGACAGATACCACCTTACCCACTGGCCAACCCGGAGGTAAGATTTG
The DNA here is from genome assembly GCF_046480465.1 of Arthrospira sp. PCC 8006. NCBI lineage: Bacteria > Bacillati > Cyanobacteriota > Cyanophyceae > Oscillatoriales > Microcoleaceae > Arthrospira > Arthrospira sp. PCC 8006. The sequence continues at coordinate 31,949 of NZ_PKGG01000036.1, read as the reverse complement.
GCTAAATACTGAAGTTGTCACCACATCTCCCGGTTGAACATCAGGAACAGTATTAAAAAATACCATAACTCCCTGATTGTTATTGAGACCCTGCAAATAACCCATCTGACGACTACGCGCGACAGCCACACCAATGCGACTGGTAGGGTCAGTCACCAGCAGAACTTTACTGGTGTTGGGGGTGACACTAATAATGCGTCCCACTAAACCACCTGGTCCTATCACTAAGGCGTTTTCTTTAACACCCGCTTGACTTCCCCGCCCCAAAGTTATCTGTTGCCACCAATGGTCAGGACTACGGGCAATCACCGGAGCCACCACACCTTTAAAATTAGGTCTAGTGGAAACATAGTCTACCAGTTCTCCTAACCTTTTGTTTTGCTGTTCCAATTCTTCAACTCTAGCTTCAAGTCCTTGGATAATAGGATTCAGGGACTCAGCTTGTTGTTGTTGTTCCAATCTTTGTTCAGATTGAATTTGAAACGGGCGAGTTATCCAATAATAAACCTCAAACAGTGCAGCACCTTGGGTTTGTCTTACCCATAATGCTGTGAAAACTGCTAAACTTAGCAGTGCTAATTGTGAACCGTATCGATTCCACCAGGTGCGTGTACCCATCTATTCCTCCGCAGCAGCCTACACAAATTATTTAACCAAACAGCTACGGATTTTGTGATTGTCGTGTAAATACCCGTTCAAACTGTTCCATATTCTCTAAAACCCGTCCAGTTCCCAATACTACACAGGAAAGGGGATCTGTAGCCACATGGGTGACAATACCAGTTTCGTGACTAATCAGAGCATCTAAGCCTCTCATCAGAGCTCCTCCCCCGGTTAACATAATCCCTCGATCAATAATATCGGCGGCTAGTTCTGGGGGGGTTAGCTCTAGGGTGCGCTTAATGGCTGTAATAATGTCTGATAGTGGTTCTAGCATACTCTCGCGGATTTCTGCGGCTTTAATGGTGACAGTCCTAGGTAATCCTGAGAGTAAATGAATCCCCCTGACTTCCATAATAGATTGTTCTTCGCCATCAATAGGATAAGCTGAACCTAGATTTATTTTAATCTCTTCAGCGGTTTGATCCCCAATTACTAAATTATGGACTTTTTTCATATATTGGATGATCGCCTCGTTTAGGTCATCCCCGGCGACTCGGAGGGACTCACTCAGCACGTTTCCTTCTAGGCTGAGTACAGCTACTTCTGTGGTTCCGCCACCAATATCAACTATCATATTGCCTGTGGGATCTACCACCGGAAGACCAGCGCCAATAGCTGCGGCGATGGATTGATCTAGCAGTTTGACATCTCCGGCTCCGGCTTGGGTGGCCGCTTCAATTACGGCCCGTCGTTCTAGCCCAGTCACACCACTGGGAACGGCAATTACAATCCGAGGAGCAAAAAGGTGTTTTTTCCCGTCATTAACTTCCCGGATAAATACTCTCAGCATCTGTTCTGTCGCTTCTACATCTGCCACCACCCCATTACGCAGAGGACGTACAACACTGACGTTTTTAGGGGTACGGCCTAACATTTTTTTGGCAGATTCTCCCACGGCTAATGGTGTTTTGTCGTCTTCGTTAATGGCAACTACGGATGGTTTTTGCAGAACTATTCCCTTTCCTGATACATAAATGAGGGTGTTGGCGGTTCCTAGGTCGATGCCCATGTCCCGTGATAAGGAAAAGCGATTAAAAAAGCCCACTGGTGTTTACGCCCCCAATTTTGATTAATTCTTTATTCAACGCTATCTTGGCTATGTTGATACGATACAACTTAGACTATGCACAAACAGCACTGGCAAACTCGGTTGACTGGAATACGAGAAAGCTATTGCTAAGATGACACCCTAGCAGTTTGGCATATTTTTTTTCTCAAACGCAGAATTTCACTGGAAGTTATAACCAGTTTTCTGGTTTGAGTCAATCCTGGTGAACCGATGTGGATTGTAGTATGTTTTGGTCTCAGAGTCTAGTCTTTCAGTGAAGACTTGACTATGTGCTGCTATACATATCCCTGAACTGGGTCAGCCCTAATGTAAGGGTTCGGTGGACAAGGCAAGGTTTCAGGACAAACAAAATAGATCAATTCAAATATCATCCTGGTTCTGGACTTATGGGAAGATAATATATATATAATTTTGGTTTATAATCGGGGTCTACTGGTTTTGCTCACCCGGGTTGACGATGATTATTTGATATAATTCAAGGCTGTTTTGATGGTGAAACAGGAAAGGATAACAGTTGATGCGGCTGCTCTATGAACTGCATCTACCTTGGGCAACTTTTTGGAAAAAGTCAATATATTGGAGATGTCCTTGAGGAAATGCGACATTGAGGGTGAGGGGATCTTCTGTGTCTAGGGGGTCTCCGGGTCCAGCAACTACTTCTAGTATTCCATCCTCATTGGTTCCTAATTTAAGAGGCTGGCGATTTTTCACTTCTCCCTGGGAACTATCTACATAGATAATAATATTTCCGGTATAGAATGCTTGGCCAATTTCCTGAATTAATAATAAAAAGTTGCGATCGCTTCCACCACGACGGATTTCTAATTGACCATCTAGCTCTTGAGATTGGCTATTTACGGTATCACCTACGCCGACTATTAAAGGCATTTGTTGGGGATCAAAATTAGCTTTGACTAACTCTAATAGATCAGCGATCGCCTGGGGACACTGGCGGACATTAAAATCTGCGCCGAGGGGATAACTTCCGGTTTGTTGAAAATAGTAACGATTCAACAAAGCTAAAACCCCAGCTTCTTTAATTGCACCCCTAATCATAAACTGAAAATCCGTAGTACCAGAGTCTCCTAATTTTGCCGGACGTAGAATTTCTTTACCCTGTGTATCTCGCCCTAAATTGGGGGCATAGTGAACAAAAAATGAGTTTTCTAAGCCTTGGGCTTTGGCTTTTTCTAATAACTCGATCATTAACTGATGAATGTCTTGTTGTAAGTCGGCATAAACTTGATGGTGGTTATGGAGGCGATCGTAAAATGAGTTTAAGTTAGCGGTTGGTGATGCTTGATTATCCAAAACGGAAGCATCAATACATTTTTCTATATCTTCAGGGGCAAAAATATCCTGATGTGTCTGACAAAATCTTTCTAATCGGGCGCGAATTTCACGGGGAACGATCGCCAAAAATTCCAACTCAGCATCAGTAACGCCTGGATGAGATACTTGTCCTTGGCGATTTTGCCATTGCACGCCGCCCCCGGCTAAACCGGGAAGATAAAGCCCTTGTTTGGTTACTAAGTTCGGATCACCAACGGCTCGTTCAATAATACCATTTACGCCACGAGTGCCGATATGTTCTCCATTGGTCAAAACGTAAAAATGACCATCTAACAGGGAAGCGGCGCGCACATAATCTAAACTAATCTGGCGATCAAGGGGATCTTTGACCAATCCCATACAAACCCCATCCAAGTCCTGAATAATCAAGAGGTTTGGAGTCTGAACCAAAACCTGAGTGAGGGTCTGATGGTCAAGGGACAGAGACTGCTGGTGCAATGGGATTTGGGATAATGGTGTCATGGTGGAGCAAAAATTGACCGCGCGATCGCCACTATACCATGTGGCTGGTATTTTCCCAAGCCATGTCTGGCAGAATGAGCCAGGCTATGGCAAAATCGCGATAGACTAGAATGATTATTAAATATACAAGCAGGGCAGTTCCGGCTGTTCTCGACTGACTCTGATTTTAAGGAAGGAATTGTAATGCAGCGCCAGAATCGAGCCGTTTTAGCATTAATGTCCGTAAGTAGTATTATGATCTCAGCCTTTGTGCTGTCGGTTGATGTGGCCCGTAGTCAGTCTAACCCCGTCGAGGTCAGTCCGGCGGAGGTGGAACGATTACAGAATGAACTGCGACTACAGGAGGCGGTACAGGCGGAAGCGAACCAAATTTTTAGCCGGACAATGGCTTTGTTTAATCTGCTGCTGTTGTTGTTGGCTTTGCTGTTGGCGGCGGCGATCGCTGCTTTATGGATTTTACGGCGATCGGTAATTCATGAAGTTACTGGAATTGTGGAAACCCATCTAAACGAACTGGGGGACTTGGAAAATAAAATCACCAGTGGGAATGAACAGGTACAAACTTTGATGAAAAATACCGAGGTGTTAGCTGGTCAATTGAATCAGCAAGCTGAGGGTTTTGAGCAAGATCTGGGAACTCGGCGAGAAGAAATGAGCGCTATGCAATCGGAGTTCGTGAAGTCGAGGGAACAGGTGCTACTAAAGTTTGAGGAGCAGATTCAGGAACTACGGGAAACCCGGGAACATTTACAACGGGAATTAACGGCTCGTATGGGAGAGCTGAAGCAACAGGTGGATGAACGGGGGGAGTTGGCTCAACAGGATTTACAGAGGTTGGTGGATACTCTGGAAAATGAATTTTCTCAGGTTCATAATGATTTGGGAAATCGGCGAGAGGCCTGGTTTGAGGAGTTGCAGGAGTCGGCTGGTCAATTTTCTACAGAATTAGCACAATTGCAGGGGCAGACGCAACAGGAACAAAGGTTAATTGTTGATAATTTGAAACAGCTTGGGGAAGTATCAACGCGGGATATTTCGAGAGTGCAAGATGATGTTAATGAACAAAAACAAGCGGTATTGTCTCTGTTAAAGGGTGCGGAACGGGAGTTTGCTACTCAGTTGGCGCAGTTACAACAGGAAGTGAGAAAACAACGGGATTTGGTGTTAGAAAATATCAGCCAAATGGCGGAGGATTTTTCGCCTCAACTGTCAAATATTCGTGAGGAAGCGGAATTGGCAGCTCAGAAGAAGGTGGAAGTGGCTTTATCAGATTTGGAGAGGTTAGGGGAGACTCTGGCGACTCAAATTGCTGACGCTCAGTTGAAAATTCAAGATCGGATTCGGGATAAGTTTCAGTCTCTTAAACAATTAGAAAGTGAGTTTGTGGCTCAGGTGACGGAGGCGCAAACGGGGATTCAAAATCAGAAACAGCGGGTTTTACAAGAGTTGGAAATATTGCAAACTGATGTGGGAAGTCAGTTAAATGGTTTGAAAACGGAAATTCGCGATCGCAAAGATGGTACTTTCCAGAAATTAGATAAGTTTGAAAGTACATTGTCTGAACAGTTGGCGGTGATGCAGTCTGATGCAGAATCGGAGAAACAGCGGATTATTCAACAGTTGGGAACGGTTTATTCGGCAGCAGAAAATCAAAAGGATGAAATCTTGGCACAATTGGTGATGCTGCAAGAGTCTGCGACTACTGAGAAACAACGAATTTTGCAGGAGTTGGCTGAGATTTCGCCGACTTTTATCGCTGAGTCTGCTTTGTCGGAAATTTTGCAGAAGTTAGCAGGGGTTAATGAGGATCTGGCTAAGATTAAGGCGGCAAATCCTGAGCTGTTTATGACGGCGGAAGATTATGTGCATCAGGGTAATTCCTATTTTGCTAAGGGTGAGTTTGAGACGGCTTTAGAAATGTTTAATCAGGTGGTGACGCGGAAACCTGGTGATTATCGAGCTTGGTTAAATAGGGGTATGACTTTAAGCCGTTTGAGGCGGTTAGAGGAGGCGATCGCTTGCTATGATCGAGCGTTAGAATTGAAGCCAGATTACCATCAGGCTTGGGTTGATCGGGGTGTGGCTCTTGGAAAGTTACAGCGCCATGAGGAGGCATTTGAGTCTTTTGATCGAGCGGTGAAGGTGCATCAAGATGATGGGGTGGCTTGGTTAAATCGGGGTATGGCTTTGGATGTGTTAGAACGTTATGAGGAGGCGGTTAAGTCTTTTGATGTGGCGACTCACTGTGATCCGAGTTTGGCCAAAGCCTGGAATTATCGGGGTTATACTTTGCTAAAATTGGAGCAGGATGCGATCGCAATAGATAGCTTTAAACACGCCTTAGAGGTGCAACCAGATTATGCTGATGCTTGCTATAATTTGGCTATGGCTTATGCCATAAATAGTCAGGTTGATTTGGCGACTGAACATCTGGAACAGGCTATTAACTTAAATCCCCGCTATTGGAAAGAAGCTCGCACTGATCCTAATTTGGAAGCGATCGCTCGTCGGTTGCGTTCTTAGGCTTAATGTTGAGGAACATCAAGTTAGTTCATTTTGTCCATACCATAGACACAGCCAGTCTCACCCCTTTGACAATGCTATAACTGCTAGGTAAGTGCTGGCTGTGGCTGAGGAAATCCCCAAATTTGATCAAATTTTGACAGTGACTTTACAGCTTAAATTAGACTGAACACGCTTAATCAAAAACGGTAGATATTTGCGGGTTGATTTCGGTCAATTATGGTAAATGTAGGGCAATTAAAGGGGGCTATCAATGGCAAGTTTTGACAAACCTAGTGGAACTTATGACCAGGGGGAAAAATCCTCGTCATTCTATCATAATCAGTCGGACACTGAGAGAGTACAGGAGAAAATTTATCAGTATTTTATCGAGAGGGTAAAACAGGAAAAACCCGATGAAGTTTTGGCTAAGTTTGAAGCAATATTTCTGAAATTTTCTAGCCCGGTTGACCGGGAAATTAAAGAAAGTTTGAAATACCTGATTGCTAAAAATCAACAGCAAAAATTTCAAGAATTAATCAAGCGCACTTGTTATATTTTAATCAATAACTGGTATGTGGGGAGATATTCTGAGTGTGTACAAAAACTAATTGCCAAGCTGAATGAAGTTAGACAGCAGGATTTTGGGGGTGATGATGAAGAGCATATTTGTTTACATAATTGGTTAATTAAATTTTTAAATAGTTCTGATTATCAAGATATTAAGGCGGTCACACAGGTAACAATTAATCAGAATTGGAGCGATCGCTATAAAACCTATTTATTAGTTTCTCAATATGCTAATCCTGACAACTCTTGGGAACATCGAGAAGTAGCGAGAAATTTATCACAACAACTCCGGGACAAATACAAGTTTGAATTAGCTATGTATTTATCCCGTTCTGAGTCTGCCAGTTATCCCCATAAGGATTTAAAAAATCCTACCCATCTTGGTGCGGAAGTTATTACTCTAATTAAAAAGGCTATTTCTACTCAAAGTGTCTCCCAAAGCAAAGTCAAAGCTGACCATTTTTTAGAACAAGTAGAGCCCTTAAAATACGGAGACTTTAAACATAAGTTTTATGATTATTTAATGGTGAATGTTGACTCCAAACATCCCTTCAATGTGATTAGTTCCCGCCTAGATAAAATGCTAAATGATTTAGGCAACCAATGGAGCGATCGTCGGATGAATGCCAATATGATCCAGAGAGTTTGTAATCAGACCCTGGAATTTTTGACCATGAGGAGTAATGGTAATCCTTCCCCTAATTTCACTTTGTCAATGAAGCACGCCACTCATTTGACATTAGCAATTATTTTAATGAAAGTAGTTTTAATTTCTCCGAACAGTCGAGAGCATCTGGATTTGTGCATTTCTAGGATTATTAGTTATTATCAAAATTCCGATGAACAGCAATGTAAAATTGTCATCCAGTTTTTAGAGGTTTTTAACTTAGTCTCTACTTTATTCACCGAAAATATTCAGTATAATTTAGTCTCAATTAAATCTGAGGATGGCATCTTACCATCAGCCACTGAGCTAGAAACATCTCGGCTATTTTCTCAGTCCCAAGGACTAGACCTGCGCCAGACCAACTTAAAAGGAGTTAACCTGAAAAAGATGGATTTAACAGGTGCGGATATGCGAGAAAAAAACCTCGAGGGAATGAGTTTAATTCAACTAGATTTGCGACTGGTAAATTTAGCGAAAGCCAACCTAAGCCATGCTATTCTTAACGGTTCTAAATTAGCTGTTGCTAATCTGAAGGGAGCGAATCTGCAAGAGGCGAGTCTGGTAAAAGCAGACCTAAGACGTGCAGATATGGAAGAGGTTAATCTGAGTTATGCGAGTCTAACAACTGCTAAGTTACAACGAGCGAATTTGCGATCGGCTTGTTTAATTGAAGCTAATTTAATGGCAGCCAGTTTAGAAGGCTGTGACCTAAAGGGTGCAGATCTAAGTAATGCCAATTTAGAATCAGCTAAGTTAAACCAGGCTAATTTAGCTCATGCTAATCTACGGGGGGTTAATTTACGCAATGCGAACCTGCGAGGGGGTAATTTAGAAGGGGCACATTTAGAAGGTGCAGATCTTAGAGGTGCGGACTTACAGGGTGCTAATTTAAAGGGTGCTAATTTATACAGAGCCAACTTTTATCAAGCTAATATTACAGAAGGTAATTTTAATGAAGCGAAGCTGAGACGAGTTAATTTTAACCGCAGCGATTTACGGGATGCTGAGTTAATAAGAGTTGACCTCAGTAAAAGTCGTTTACGAAGTGCTTGTTTGCGGGGTGCTAATCTAAGTCAGAGTAATTTAAAGGGTGCTGATTTGACTCGTGCTGATTTAAGTAATGTTAAATTTACTGGTGCTGATTTGAGTTTTACTTTAATTCGTCATGCTAATTTAAGTGGGGCTGATTTAAGGAATGCTAAACTTGAAAAGGCGAACTTATTTGGTAGTAATACTGTAGGCTGTATCAGAAATGATGTATAACTTTTAACAGAAACTGTTAGAGAGTTACTGAGATTATGGAATCACCAGTTGAGCGTTTTCGCTTATCGGAAACAGCTAAGGACCAATTGATTAAACTGAAACGAATCACTAAAATTGACCAATGGAATATTTTATGTCGCTGGGGTTTCTGTCGTTCCCTTGGGGAGTCGAGTCCCCCTTCTCCGGTGCCGATCGCTAATTATAGTAATGTGGAACTAACCTGGCGAGTGTTTGCGGGTGAGATGTCTAATATTTTAACAACTGCTCTCAAACAACGCTGTTATGAGGATGGCTTAGGAACTTCGCCGGAAACCCTCGAACAACAATTTCGGCTACATTTACACCGAGGTATTGGCTATTTGGCGGGGGATAGTGAACTGCAAACCCTAGAAGACTTAACAGATTTAGTGTTAAAATGAAAGTATTGGTGCGAGACGTTTACTGTAATAGTGAATAAGAGACAACTGTGAAAGTATTTGATAGGGTGTTTTGCTTAGGTAACAAATATTAAGCCCGGTGGAGTTATGGCTAATCCGGGTTTTTGTAAATCTTGGGGGATTGAGATTATGGCAACTATTAAATCCAGGAAATACCATAATGTTATGGAAGATCTAGTGTCTGAGGAAGTCCGACGACAGTTAGTTTCGATGTCTCCTCGGCTAACTCAATATATTAAACGGGTGGAGGTAGAAACCTATGCTTTAAACCGTTTACCACCTCTGTATGCTTGCAGTAGAGAAGGATGGCTACATCAAAAGCGGCGGGGGACTGAGGACTGTTATGAGCAGGTAAAAATAGCAGTGCGTCAGGCTTTGGCTGCTGTTCAGCGGGATTTGTTGAGAAATTCGACTCCCTTGGTAGGGGATGAGGAGGAACACAAAACTGCCACCACAGCTACTCATCCCGTGACTAAGGGATCTAAAGACCCTGAGCAATATAAATATTTGCGTAAAAGTAACTCTTATTACAACCGTTAGGGGTTATGAATAAAGTTGCTTAACTCCATGCTGATTAATTCCTGTGGGATTAATTCTGGGGAGATTCTTTCTGGTGGGGCGATATCTGCTCCTAAAACAATACCTTGCTGATGGTTTTTTAAACCTGGTACGGCTGATTTGGCTTCGGATTCAGATTTACTATCGGGTTTAATCTCAGGTAGATCTGGGGGTAATTCAGTTTCTGGGAGAGGTTGATCCGCTATCCAAGCAATGCCACCCAGGGAAGCTGCTAAAATGGCGGTATAACCCAGATATAGGTGAACAGAATTCAGATAAAACCTAGAGTCTAATTCAATTTTTGACCACGAACGAACTAGGGTCGGGTCAGGACTGGGAGTGGGTAGGAATCCGGCTAAAGCACTGCCGTTAAGTCCGAGAGCATTGCCTAAACGACATATAAACCCTCTCAAATAGATATCTTCGGGTAGGCGATCGATTTGACCTTTTTCGATCGCTTGTATAACTTTAACTGGGATGAGAGTATAATGATGAACTTGCTGTAAGGTGATGCCATGCTCGGCGCGAGTTTTTTGTAATTTTTTGCCGATTTGACACAGACAAACTTCCCGCCTTTTTTGGGATTTTTCGGCCTGTTGTGCGGGGGTGAGTTTTTTGGGTTTTTTCTTCTTGGCTGTGGTGGTCTTGGGTTTGGGGGTGGGATCTTTTTGACGGGTTTTTAATTGGCTATGGGATTTATCGTGATCCTCTGGTGAGGATACGGGAGAATTATCTGTTGGAGGTTTGGGTTTTTTGGCAGATACTTCTACTTTTGACGGGGATGAGGAGGTTTCAGATGTGGGCTGAGGTGTTGGAGAATGGACGGAAGGCTGCGGCGGTGGGATAATGACGGTTTGATCGGCGCTGACTAACATCATTCTCTGCTGTCTGATTAACTGTTTAACAGAAAGCTGGATCGCCTCTCTACCAACTGCTTTGATGACTATTTCAGCTTTAGTGGCGGCTTCCCCTAACATCTTTTGGAGGCTTTGCATAGCAATCTGGTAAACTTCGCTGTTGTGCAATTCTGCCTCAATCTTATATAAAAGCGATCGCATATCCTCTGAGGAAATCTCGGCTGCCATCCCGGTGGCGCTGAAGTTAACTGTGGGATTAATATCGTGCATTATCGGTCTCCCCTAATCCAAGTGCTATAATTCATTTTTCAATGGGTTGATTCTCAGTCCGGATGAGGATCAAAAGAATCTTGATTGTGTCCTGTGTCGGTAAGGTCGGCTAGATAGCTGAATTAGAGGAGGGTTTCAGGGAAGGTCGGCTATATCTTATAATTAGGTATTTATCTTAACCCAACCCAGCTAAGGTAAATGCAGCCCAGTAGTAGGGGTTAGCAAAAGGAAATTCTTGTAAGTTGAGGCTGGCTAAAATGGTTTTTTGGTCATTAATTTGTTTCAGGTTTTCGGGAGTTTTCACCTCCTCAAAATAGCTCTCTAATTCGGGCTGGTAAGTTTCCATTAACTCGGTTTTGGTTAAACTTCTGAGTCGAATTTGAGCCTGTTTTAGGGCTTCTAGGGGGCTTAATTCTTGACGATATTGATAGTAGAATTGGCTAAAAATGGCGGTGGGAATTTCTCCGGCTGACCATAGGGGATAAATAACTGTTGTGGCTCCCATACCCAGAAAGGCACTACTAAAGTTGATGAATTGTTGATCTATTAGGGAAGAGGTGCGGTTTTGGTCTGAAGCTGTTGTATAGGTCTGACAGCGGGAAATGAATACTTCTAGGATTTGGGGCGATCGCATATTGAACAGGTCTTGTAGAGATATAGATTCTGTGCCTAAATTGAGTTGAGAGGATAGGGGATTATCCATATTAAAGCTCATGGGATTTCCGATATATAAAACCTGGGCAGATTTCAGTAATTTTTGATACTGATTGAGGTTAATCTTGTCATTTAGCAACTGTTCTGAGGGGATAGAATAGCGTTGGGCTAAGGCTGCACATTCATAAGTTGCTAGTAGTGAGGTAGGTTGAGAATTGCCCATTAATCCCCATGGGGTTGAGATATTTAATGCTGTGATCGGAGACTGAGGCTGAGACTGGCGGGCTTCTCTAACTTGACGGGATAAATTGAGAATATGGCTACTGGGGGCGATTCTGACCCGGAAGCGATCGCCTAAAAATTCCTCGCCGCCAGCAATTGGTAAAGCGACAAACGGACAGCGATGTAAGACTAAATTCGGAATAATTAGCAGTTCGTCAACTTCCACAAGATGTTCACTAATTAGGCGGTCTATATCCAGACGTTGAGCCAATTCTGCCAACATATCTTTCATGCGATCGCGGCTATTTTTGGGAGTTTCTATATCCAATTTTAGCCAATAATTAGTCAACCAAGTTTCTAAGCTGTCGCCTGGTTGTTCAGGACATATATGCAGGGCAATTTCTACGGTGTTTGTAGCTGACCAAGCATCATCATTACTGCTCTGTTTTACTATAAAAATATAGGCGCACTTTTCCGATGTATAGAAACTTAATAAAGCCGTTCGAGAATGTATGAAAGTCTGTAGGATTTCTTGACTCCACGGTTCAACTCGCAGCAGACCCGCCAGGAAGGGGTCTAGGGAGCGGATCTGATTAATCAATTGGTCATTTTGAGTGGCTAAACCATTGAGTGTAGCCGTTTCCGCCCGGAATATAGCAATACTATTCATCCTAATTCCTGCTGCGGCAAACTGTTTCATTTCATCAGACTGACGGCGAAAATGGAGGGTGTCAATTTGCTGCTGAAGCCGTTGATATTTTTCGACAAGTTCAGTTAATTGTTGATCTATTCCGGCATAATTATTAGACAGCAAGCGGACTAAATGTTGAATGCGGAAACGTTCCCCATATTCAAAAGCTAACTGCTGCTCATTAGCATTAATACAGGTCTGCACCATGCGACTATATAACCCGGCGACTTCCCTAGTAACTTCGTGGCGATGAGTGGCGGGAATAATATTTGTGTAACTGTTTTCTACAGTGTCAATGGCTCGACTATAACCTGATATAGCCAAGGACCAATTTTGTTGCGAAAAGCCGATATCCCCCAGATGTCTGGCTGCTAGTAAACAGTGCATAGGAAGGGTTAAGGGTGTGGTTTTTTCTAAACTTTGTTCAAAGGCTTGAATCGCATTATCAAAGTCTTTAATAGTTTGGTATGTTTGACCTAAATTATTAAGGGCTTTGACTTCTTGGCGCAGGTCTCCGGTTTCTTTGGCGATCGCTAAGGCTTGTTGATAGTTGTCAATGGCATTCTGTGCTTCTCCTTGGCGATAATAGGTATCGCCTAAATTGAGTAAAGCGATTATTTGTCCTTGGCTTGACTGCATTTGTTGTGTTAACTGGAGATGCTGTTTATGGTAGGCGATCGCTTGCTCTAAATCTCCTTTAATTTGATAGGTCATCCCCATATTACTCAGGCTATTTGCCACCCCAAAATTATAATTAATACTGCGGGCAATTTTCAGGGCTTGATGGTGGATTGCCGTGGCGTTATCATACTGTTTGATGGCAGTATATGCACTTCCCAAACTAGCTAAAAAGCTGGTTTCTCCGAATTTATAACCTAATTCCTCGGCTTTTTCGGCGGCTTTTTTGGTATGGGCGATCGCTTCTTCGTAGCGCCCCAAAGTAGAGTATAATTGACCCAAAGAACCCAGCACATTGACCTCCCCAAAACGATAGTTAATTTTTTGGGTAATTTCTAAAGCCTGCTGATAGCCAAACAAGGCTTGATCATGTTGACCAATAGCATAGCAAACATGGGCAAGACTGCTGTAGGCGTTGGCTTCTCCCTGGGGATATTGAGTTTTTCGGGCTACAGCTAAACACTGTTGATGGGCGGATATAGCTTGTTCATATTGCCCTAAAGAATGATAGATATTACCTAATTTACCCAAACAATTAATCGCCCCGCGATGGTTATTGACTTCCTGATAAAGAATCAGGGCTTCTTGCCAAGATTTAAAGGCTTCCTGGAATTCATTATTTTGGAACTGTTGAACTCCCTGTTTGAAAAGTTCCTCAGCTTGGGATTGTTTAGCTGTAATTTGTTCAGGAGTTAGGACAGGTAACTCAGGTTTTGGTTGGTCAGAAACTTGGGAGGATGCTGTGGTCGCCACTGCTGGTACAGGTTGAGCGACGGGTTGGGGTTGTGGGGCTGGAATTTTCTGCTGAATGAGAGTCGAGACATTGCCAAACTCTTGAATTTGAGTGGCTATTTCTGTTAATCGTTGGGCATCTTCTTCACAATTTCGCTCTACAAGAACTTGGCAAACTTCCTGTAAAAATGGCACAAAATCCTCGTCAATTACGGCCATATTGCCTTGGAGGACTTGCAGATATTTCTCTGGAGAGTATACAAGCAAACTGTAAACAATTTCGTAGTAGGCTTGCTGAAGATGTTCATCCATTGCGATCGCGATTGATTGTTTAGGTCGGTTTTGCACTTGGGGTACAGAGCCAGAGATTATGGGAACACTCCCGACAAGATCTCCCCCTCGAATTTTACCAAGATTAATAGCTATTTACCACAGACTTGATCTGATTTCCGTTAATTGTTGCTATTTTCCACCGGGATGGTTGCACTAGGGAGAAGGAGAATGGGAGGAATGAGTCTAGGAATAGTGTTCGGCAATTCTCTAACTGCTAAATTGCTGGGAATAGAAATAAGCATAACGACCACCAAGTGCTAATAATTCAGTATGAGTTCCGGATTCGGTAATTGTACCATGTTCAACTACTAAAATGCGATCGGAGCGGCGGACGGTGGCTAATCGGTGGGCGATAATAAAAACGGTTCGACCCTCCATGAGTCTTTCTAAGGCTTGTTGAATCAGGGTTTCTGATTCAGAATCTAGGGATGATGTCGCTTCATCCAGAATTAGGATTCTGGGGTTTAATAAGACTGCTCTGGCGATCGCAATTCGTTGTCTTTGTCCACCGGATAAGTTGACTCCCCGTTCCCCTACTATGGTTTGATAACCTTCGGGAAATTGGCTGATAAAATCATGGGCGTTAGCGATTTGGGCGGCGGATTTGACTTGTTCAATATCATAATCAGTTTGACCAAAGGCAATGTTTTGGGCAATATTACCAGAAAATAATGTCACTTCCTGGGGTACTATGCCAATTTGTCTACGGAGACTGGGAAGGGTGACATTTTGGATATCTATATCGTCAATCATAATTTGCCCCTGTTGGCGATCATAAAATCTAGGGAGGAGGCTAACAATTGTGCTTTTTCCGGCCCCTGATGCACCGACTAAGGCTACCATTTGCCCTGGTTCTACTAAGAGATTAAAATCGACGAGAACGGGCTTATTAGGGGCAGAATCTTGGCTGTAATTATGGCTGTTTTGTGTAAAGGTGGGATAGGTAAAGGTGACATGACGATATTCAACTTTTCCTTTGACGTGAGGAAGGGCGATCGCATCAGGTTTTTCTATGACGTTTGGCTGAATGGCGAATAGTTCAAAAATGCGATCGCAGGAGGCTTCTCCCTGTTTGAAATCACTATAATTACTGGTGGTTAAAGCAATCGGATCAATCAATAAAGCTACGGCAGTCACATAACTAATAAAACCTGTTCCGGTTAGCTGACCTTGGGAAATTTGCCAGCCTCCTAAGAAGAACAAAAAGACTACACTCATAGCTTCCAAAAACCCCACTACTACAAACTGTAGGGCTTTAATTCTTTCCGCCAAAAATTTCGCCTGTCGGTTATGTTCTGCTTCTAGGGAAAATCGAGATATTTCGTAATCTTCGGCGGCGAAGGCTTGCACTAAACGGATGCCGCTAAATACTTCCGTCAAGAGGGCGGAAAGGTTAGAAATACGGGTTTGACTTTGGCGGGTAAAGGCGAGGAGTTTTTCCCCAAACCAGCCAATTAATAGCGCCATCAGAGGGGCAATAATTAGGGTGGCTAGGGTTAGTTTCCAGTTCAGATAAAGCATATAGCCCAGAACGACTATTAGCTGCAAAATGCAGGGGATAAATTGATGAAATAATTTGTTAATGACTTCGCCAATTTTATCTATATCTTCGGTGAGACGATAGGATAAATCTCCGGTTTTGGCGGTTTCAAAGTAACCAACATTTAGCCGATGAAGATGACTATATACTTGTTTTCGCAGGTCTAGGGCGATGCTTAGGGCTGCTTTGGCCATCAGGGTATCTTGACCATATTGGACAGTTCCCCGAATTAGAAATATAATGGCAGCAACCCCAGCAATTTGGGCGATCGCTTCTACATCCCCCCGACCAATATATCCGGCTATTTGACCCATTAGCCAAGCTAATAGCGGCCAAAATGCGGTAAACACGAGGGTACAGGTTAGGGCTTTGGTGATCGTTCGTGACTGGGGACGAACATAGGGCAATAGTTGCCAGTAACTTGATGATTGTTTCAAGGATGCCACAGATATTAATACTATTTGTTTAGGATATCAGTTGTTAAGTCTCTGGAATTTGCTAATTGTCAATTGAAGTTGTAATCAAATATGAATTTTCGATTGTTTTAGCTGATTTTACCCGACAACATGAATAATAAACTTACTCAACAACAGTTAGATCAGGTGATTGCTGAGGTTGAACGCCTATCGCAAATGCAGGAAACTGAACTCGATCGCCAACAGGTCCAAGAAATTCTGGAGGAATTAAATTTACCTACTGAAAATCTTGATCAGGCGCTGATGCAGGTTCGCCGTCGGGAAGTCTTGGCGGCAGAAACCAAGCGAAACCGAATCTTGATGATAGGATTGGGATTAGCTTCTGTAGCTATTGTCGGTGGCGGTTCCCTGTGGTTTTATCAACAACAACAGGCGATCGCCCAAGTTTATGCTAACCCAAATCAAAGCCGTTTGACCTTAGAACGATTCGACCGGGTTAGTCATTTTGACATCATAGACTCTCAGAACTCCCCCACAGTTTACTATCAAGTTAGGTTACAACAAACTCCCAAGGGTCGTCAACTAGAATTAGGATGTAATTGGATTAATCCTTTAGGTCAACTCGCCCACCAAAATCGCTATCAAACTCGTACAATTGATAAGAATGTCTGGAATACTCGCTGTCGGCATCAGTTGGGTCCGACTTCACCACCGGGAACTTGGCAGGTGGAAATGTTTTTAGGCGATCGTATTTTAAGCCAATCAGAATTTATCGTTAAATAACAGCAGTTAAATCACATTAATAATTAATGAATATCACTGAAGCCAAAACCATCAACTATAACCAGTCTCAAAACTTGCCTTTTTCTGCCGATTTAGCGCAAAAACTACTAGATATATATGGTTCGCCTCTGTATGTATATGATGCTGAGATTCTCCAGGAGACAATTAACCATATTGGTGGGGCTGTTAACTATCCAAAAACTCGCTTTAAATTCGCTAGTGTCACCAATGGCAATATTGCCTTACTCAAGATTTTTCAACAGGCTAACTGGGGACTCCACGCCAATACACCAGGAGACGCATTTTTAGGACTCAAAGCTGGCTTTCATCCCCAGCAAATAGTTTATAGTGGCAGTAATTTAAATCACCGGGAGTTTCAATTATTATTAAACTGGGGAATCACTACCTATAATTTAGACAGTCTCGACCAAATCCAGCTATTTGGGGAAGTTTTCCAACAACTAAAACCTGATTTTTTCCCTAAGTTAGGATTTCGGCTAAATCTGCCGGAAATTAATGGCGATAGTCGCATTGGTGTTAATCCCCAGGAATTTCCAGAAGCCATCAAAATAGCCTCATCCGCTGGCTTAAAAATTAGCGGACTGCATTTTTATCGCGGCACTGGCACTAATGCAACTTCCTCTTTTACCCAGGTTATTAAACCCCTGTTAGCTATCGGTCAGCAGTTACCAGATTGGCAATATCTGGACTTTGGCGGTGGTTTTGGCTACCCCTATCAACACCAAAAATCAGCCTTTGATTGGCAATTGTTCGGGGAACAAATCACGGCAGAACTTAATCAACTTAACCGAGAAATTGATTTAATTATTGAACCAGGAAGGTCGGCGATCGCCTCCTGTGGAACCCTATTAACTCAAGTAGTCTCAACTAAATGGCAATCCCCAAAACAGATAGTGGGAGTTGATACCACAGTTGCTAATTTATCCGTTCCCTCAGTCTATGGAAATTATCGAGAAATTGTGCCATTTTCTGATACACCCAACCATTATATTACTGATGTTTGTGGAAATACCACCTACTCCCGCGACTATCTGGGAAAAAATCGCCAACTTCCGCAACTTAAACGGGGAGATATCCTCGCTATTTTAGACTGTGGCGCTTATGGTTACGCCATGTCTTCCCACTTTCTGCACCGACCTCGACCAGCGGAGGTCTTACTAAAACAGGGAAAACATCAGTTAATTCGCCAACGGGAAGATTATAATATTCTCTTAACCCAGCAGGTAGATATTTAAGTTAAAATCAATTGGCTGCCAGGTTTAATTATCAAACAATCAGATTATGAAGTGTATCAATTGTGGTATCGAGAATAACTTTAAAGAACGCACCGCCTATGGTGGCAGATGTAAAAGTTGCGGACATCAATTTGTATTTGAACCTAAAACAGGTTCTCCCTTTAGTGACCCCGGCTTTCAGAAATATATTGAATCAGTTTCAGGTCCGGGGAATCTTTTATTCACCAAAAAACAATTAATCTACTTTTTTGAACGCAAATTAGGCCGAAAGAAGAAATTTACCCCCTATCCATACGCCATACTATTCCTGATTATATATTTTTGGGTAACTATTTTATTTTCTGTGCCACTCCTGGTTTCGTTCATAACTTTGATGATATTGTTGGCACAAATAAAGGCAGAAAATAAACCCGTATCATTGCGTAAACAACAGGCGAGATTTTTGCAATTTATCGGTTTGTTTGAGATATTGGCATCAGTAATATTGTTGATGTTGAATGTCAACAACATCAGATTTATAATTTTCCTGCTGAGTGTAGGTCTGGGTTTATTTATGATATATGTAGGAGAGAGTCGTCGTCAAATGCTTAGTCATGCTCTTGACAAATTTCCGCTCGCATCAACAGAATTAGATAGTTGGTTAAATCGCTGGAGTGTAGTTAATGGTCCCATAGGTAAACTCTTACCACCTCCCAAACAATCAAAGAGTAATGCTATGCTTGGTCCTGACATTACCTCCTATAGTTTCGATCGCCTGATAGTGTGTGATAATTCGGCGATCGCTCAATTTTTAATTGCTAATAACTTTCACTTCAATCACAATTGTGCAATTGTCAGTATTACTGGATATCCTGAAAATATTTTTTCCACCATCTTAGAAATGGCTAAACGCAATGCCGAATTAGTAGTTTATGCCGTCCATGACGCTACTATTCGGGGTGTCTCCTTAACCCATCATTTGCGGAATACCCCTCAATGGTTTGCCAACACTACTATACCTATTTATGACGTAGGTTTAACACCCCAACAAGTTTTAAATAGTAAAGGTTTCTTTATCCGTAATTCTGAGACATTCGAGGCACAATCACAAGCCATCTCTCCCGAAATTCGCACCACCCTATCACCGGAAGAAATAGCATGGTTAGAAGCCGGAAATTTTGTCGAATTAGAATCATTACCACCAGCCAAACTCTTACAAATTCTCAGCCGACAATTTAACTTAAACTCTACTAAGTGGTCAGATGACACCACCAGTAGTGATAGCACAGTTGATGGCAGAACATCTACAGATATCGCTATCTTTGCTTCTTCGAGTTTCGGTTAAATCACCACCCCTTGAATGCCTAAAATTATCAAATCCGTGAAACCCCTAAATTTGTCTAAATCTTTAATCCGGGTAATCCTGATAATTTTAATAACCTGTGGATTAACCATAGCCGCAATTCCGCCTGTCACCATACACCAAACAGCCGTTAGTGCGGAACAGGAAATTCGGGGAGTATGGATAACCAATGTTAGCAGCGGAGTCCTGTTTGTCCCCTGGGGAATAAACCGCGCCCTAGACCAATTATCTACCCTTAATTTTAACACAGTTTACCCAGTAATTTGGAACCGAGGCACGACATTTTTTAAGAGTGCAGTCAGTCGCAGAGTCACCGGACAATCCCAAGATTCTCTACTACATATCAGCCGACTAGGACGAGATATCCTGTCGGAAATTGTCATCGAAGGACATAATCGCGGATTACGAGTAATTCCCTGGTTAGAATATGGTTTTATGGCTCCCATCAATTCTCAGTTAGTCAAGAGACATCCCGAATGGGTAACAACTACCAAAGATGGTAGGCTAATACTTCCTAGATATACCACGGAACCAGAGCCGGTTAATGCCAGATTATTTAATCAAATTCGGAGGCTGTTGCTATTAAGTCCGATTCGCAATGTTTGGCTAAATCCTTTACATCCAGGAGTCCAGAGATTTCTGGAAGATTTAATCATAGAAGTGGTGATGAAATACAATATAGATGGTATTCAACTTGATGATCATTTCGGTATTCCGGTTGAGTTTGGTTATGACCCCTATACGGTCAGCCTTTACAAACAGGAACATCAGGGAAAATCTCCCCCAGATAATCCCCAAGACCCGGAATGGCGGCGGTGGCGTTCTAACAAAATTACTGACTTTATTGAACATTTAGTTACAACTATTAAAGCCACGAAACCTGATTGTATTGTTTCCCTATCTCCTAATCCATACGAATTTACCTATAATGTTTATTTACAGGATTGGTTAACTTGGGTCAATCGTGGCTGGATAGATGAAGTTGTGTTACAAGTTTATCGCAATAGCTTAGAAGGATTTATCAAAGAACTGGAACACCATTCGCTGATTACTACTCAACAAAAAGTTCCCCTAAGTATCGGTATTTTAAGCGGTACTTTGCATAATCCTGTGGCGATTAAGGAGATTGCTGCACAGGTGCAAGAAGTACGCGATCGCCATTTAGATGGTGTATGTTTTTTCTACTGGGAAACACTCTGGAGTTACCTAACGCCTGATTCACCAAAAAAACGTCGTCAGGTGTTTGAGATGATGTTTTCAGAATCGATTGTAGACTAGAGTTTTTAGGTGGATTTCCCATCAGATTGGTTGAGACGTTTCTGCCATTCTGCATCAATTTTATCAGCGTTAGCAGCTTCTTGGTCAAGCATATCGGTTTCTGTGGTATAAGCCAAATCCTGATTGCTAATGACGGTTTCTGCCGCGAATTTTCGGGCATATTTTAACTTTTGTTTAAGGGTATCATCAGCTTGATTTAAGGCGATCGCATGAGACTGGCGGTATTCATTACGCACGGCGATTTTACCATTGCGCCACTGTACCCAAAAATATCTAATTAAAGGGACAATCATAAAACCCGCACCATAGGCAAAAAGTAGGGGATAAATTATCTCCACAAATGCCACTAAGCCACCCATTTGTGCTGCTATTGCGCCATCTTCTAGTAAATGACCTAAAATCAATGCGCCGACGAAATTAACCGCACCTAAACCCGCTGCTAACATTAACTGATTAGAAGTAGCATTGCTAAACTTCCAATTATTTTCTTTGAGGTAGGCGGGGACGGGTTGGGGTCGATATTTAGTGGCAGTGGTTTGTAATTCGGGAAAATGATATACTAACTGTCCTTGGGGACTCACTTCTGGCTGTCCGTTAAACCTAGTTAAAACTGGCAGCATATAGTCCTCAAATTCCTGGGAATATGCGTTACCCAAATTATCCAAATAAGGGGCAATTTGTTCAGCTACTACTGCACCTTGATTATTGCGAATTACTGTGGCGATTCCCTGCCAACGCTGTGCTTCTAAATTATAGTTAGGGTTGCCATCTCCAAACAGGAAAGAAAACACGACTTCAAAGAAGTTCATTTTCTCTTTCTTCTGTTTCTTGGTAATCTTCTGTTGCTGGCGATAATAATTGCCATTATCCCAACTCAGGAATGAGAAGGAGTTAGGGTGAAACCAAAAGTGGGGAATAAAAATGAGGCCGCGACCACGGGAACCGCCGCCACCACCGCCGCCACCGCCACCGTTGCGATTAGAATCGCCAAAAAATAGAATCGCTGCAATGGTTATAAAAATTAGGACTATGGACACCAATAACATAATCCCAAAGGAAATGCGAATTAAATAAAATAGTATTCGCCAGACTTTTTGCCACCATTCATAAACTCTTAACCGCCAATATCGATTTCGCATGACAGCGCGAAAATTCTGGGGAAATAGGAAGGCAATATCCCCAGACTCAGCTACTTGTAGGTGTCCTCCGGCTTCTGATGCTAGGGCTAAAAGTTGCTGTTGAGCGAGGTTAACTTCAAGGCCAGCTTGAATGGCGACATCAGCGCTACTGACGCGATATCCCAGCTTTTCGACAGCTTCAATAATAGCGGGGGAACTAGCAGAATTAAATAGGTTAGACATGATTAAATCTTGACATATTCCTAGTGATTTCTATTTACCCATTGATATGATCGTTATGGTTTAGGGGTGAGCATTGGCAAAATCTGCTGTCAGCACTTACCCATATTGTAGTCTATAATCAAAGAGTTTTGAAAATATTATTGGTTAATGTCTGATTGGAATAATTGGGCAATCATTAAGATATACAATAACTGCAAATAAGTTATTGATGCTCATGAAAGTTGGATTAATTGGAACCGGACTTATGGGAGGACCGATCGCCCTGCGACTATTGGAGGGGGGATTAGATGTAGTCGCCTATAACCGCACTGCTACTAAATTACAGCCTCTTGAGGATAGGGGAGTAGCGATCGCCTCATCGGTAAAAGATGCGATCGCCTCTTGTGATTGCACTATTTTGATGTTAGCAGATGCGCCCGCCATTGAAAATACGGTACTATCCGCTGATATTCGCCCACACTGGCGGGGTCGCGCCGCCATCCAAATGGGTACTATTGGCCCACGGGAAAGCCAAGCCATCAGAGACAAAATAGTTGCTGTAGGGGGGGAGTATATGGAGGCTCCGGTTTTGGGTAGCATTCCCCAGGTAAAATCCGGTACACTTCAGATTATGGTGGGGGGAACTGGCGAACAGTTGCAACGGTGGGAGAAAGTCCTTGCACCCCTGGGGGAGGCGATGCTAATTGGGGAGGTCGGTGCGGCGGCGGCTGTGAAATTAGCCCTCAATCAACTAATTGCGTCCCTCACGGCGGCCTTTGGCTTGAGTCTCAGCTTTATTGAGCGTCAGGGTGCAGATGTTGAAATTTTTATGAAAATTCTCCGGGATAGTGCGTTATATGCGCCGACCTTTGATAAAAAGCTACAACGCATGGTTGATGGGAATTATGCCGATCCCAATTTTCCGACTAAGCACTTGTTAAAGGATACTAATTTGTTTATCAATGAAGCGATCGCCTCTCAGTTAAATGTCGCCGGACTATCGGGGGTGCAAGAGATAATCGCACAGGCAATCACCAATTTAGATTTGGGCGACCTGGATTATTCGGCATTAGTAGAAAGCATCAGAAACCCCAGCTAATTATATCATAAAATATCCCCCAATAGTATTTTTTAACTACTGGGAGATATAAATTTAATTAATTAGATGACATCTGACACAATTGGGCAGCAATTTGATGTTTACAAATGGTTTGCCGATACCGCCAATCTTCACAGGTACATCCTCCCGATTTTACTAAGGATAGGGTATGATGATCGGGGTTCCAAACTACTGCACCTTGGGGGATTAGGCGCACTTGTAGAGGTTCTAGGGCTACTCGATTATAGCGAGATAGGAACATTTTAGCCTGGTTTTTATCGACGGCAACCGTGCCTTGATTGGTCTGGATAATTAAGCTGTGGTCGGTGATGTTAATCTCCAAAATTCGGGAATGTTTTACGCCTCGAATTGACAGATAACAAGACCAAACCCTAGCAAAATCAGCTTTAGATACGAGACGACTGCAACGACCAGCGGAAGTTTTATAAACGAGTCGCGGGGTATTGCCGGGGCCGATAGTATCAATATTTTCGATTTTGATGGATTGAGAAATGAGAGGGGAAATTTTGGGGGTTTCTGGCTCTACCAAAGGGGAAGAATAAAACCCCAACCGGCTGTTAGCAGCGGTGGCGATCGCACTTTTACTCATTGTGGTATTATACCCTTGTGATCAAAATATTGGGGACTGAGCGCTCTATCCAGAATCAAGGGGGGAGAGCGCTCTTTTGTTAACTCTATTATAGCAAATCGGAAAAGTGATCGGGGGCTAAAACCTCAGATAGTTGGGAAATTCGGGCATTTGAGGGGGTCGAGCCGTCGCCCCGCTTTACCACCGTTCCCAAACAGGTTAAAATAGGGCAGATATATCAGCGCGTTGGATACGCCGATTAACCGATGGTTTTATGAGCAAAGGAACACTATTTGATAAAGTTTGGGACCTCCATACAGTGGGAACCCTACCATCCGGTGAGACTCAACTCTTCATTGGTCTACACCTGATCCATGAGGTGACAAGTCCCCAGGCTTTCGCGATGTTACGCGATCGCCAATTGAAAGTCCTATTCCCACAACGCACCGTCGCCACGGTGGATCATATCGTCCCCACGGAAAATCAGGCCCGTCCCTTTGTGGATGTCCTGGCTGAGGAGATGATGCAAGCCTTAGAAAAAAGCTGTGCGGAACACAAGATCCGATTTTATAATATCGGTTCGGGTAATCAAGGCATTGTCCATGTAATCGCACCGGAACAAGGCCTGACTCAACCGGGAATGACGATCGCCTGTGGAGACTCCCACACCTCGACCCACGGCGCTTTTGGGGCGATCGCTTTTGGTATCGGTACTTCCCAAGTTCGGGATGTCCTCGCTTCCCAAACCCTAGCCTTATCAAAACTCAAAGTTCGTCGCATTGAAATTAACGGCCAACTTCCCCCAGGGGTCTACGCCAAAGATGTCACCCTCCATGTGATTCGCCAATTGGGAGTTAAAGGCGGCGTGGGTTATGCTTACGAATACGCCGGCACCACCATTGAAGCCATGTCAATGGAAGAAAGGATGACTGTTTGCAATATGTCTATTGAAGGTGGCGCACGTTGTGGCTATGTTAACCCCGATCAAGTCACCTTTGACTATCTCAAAGACCGCGATTTTGCACCCAAAAGCGAAAATTGGGATAAGGCGATCGCCTGGTGGCAAGAAATTCGCAGTGATGCCGATGCGGTTTATGATGATGTGGTAACTTTTGATGCTGCTGATATTCCCCCCACCGTCACTTGGGGAATTACTCCCGGACAGGGTATTGGCGTTGATGAGGTCATCCCTAAACCGGAAAATCTCCCCCCCAGCGATCAGGCGATCGCATCAGAAGCATACCGCTATATGGAGTTTACCCCCGGAACTCCCATTGAGGGAACCAAAGTTGATGTTTGCTTTATCGGAAGTTGCACCAACGGACGCTTAACCGACCTACGGGAGGCGGCTAAATTTGCCCAAGGTCGCAAAGTCGCCGCCGGGGTGAAAGCCTTTGTAGTTCCCGGTTCCGAAAGAGTTAAACAAGCCGCTGAGGCTGAAGGACTTGATCAAATCTTCCGAGAAGCAGGTTTTGAGTGGCGAGAAGCCGGGTGTTCTATGTGTTTGGCTATGAACCCTGACAAGTTACAGGGAAACCAAATTAGTGCATCTTCTTCTAATCGCAATTTTAAAGGCCGTCAAGGTTCCTCTACCGGACGCACATTATTAATGAGTCCCGCCATGGTAGTCGCGGCGGCGGTTAACGGAAAAGTTGCCGATGTTCGTAAGTTAATCGAAGCCTAGTTAATTAGTACCCCCATTACCTGATGCAACCGGGTAGGGGGGAACTCTCCTTATTTCCTCTTGTTAACTAATCGGAATCTTCCTAGTCAAAAATCATGAGTAAAATTCACAAGGTGTCAGGACGCGGTATCCCCTTAGTTGGTGGTGATATTGACACCGATCGCATCATTCCCGCCCGGTTTTTACGCTGTGTAACCTTTGATGGTTTGGGACAACAAGTATTTGCTGATGACCGTCAACAATTAAACGGAAACCATCCCTTTGACCTCCCACAATATCAAGGTGCTAATATCTTGGTGGTTAATGAAAATTTTGGCTGTGGTTCCTCCCGAGAACACGCCCCCCAAGCTATCGCAAAATGGGGCATTCAAGCCATTGTGGGGGAAAGTTTCGCCGAAATCTTTTTTGGTAATTGCGTGGCGATCGGAGTTCCCTGTGTCACCGCTACACCAGAGGCGGTAACACAATTACAACAGTTATTACAGCAAAATCCCCAAGTTGAAATTATCATGGATCTGGGGGCGCTGAAAGTTCACGGCGGCGACCTAACTATTGATGTGAACATGAATGAAGGATCGCGACAGTCTTTTATTAATGGTAGTTGGGATAATTGCGGTCAGTTGATTGCTAATCATGACCAGATCCGCACTACTGCTGCTAAGTTGCCCTATTTGCAATGGGATAATTCGGCGATCGCATAATCTTTCCCCAGCCTTGGTAGTAGGTTGGGTTGAATATTTCGCCTAACCTATTCCCGTTTCGCGTATACTTACTCAAGTGCCGGAATTCTTCTAGCCACAGCAGCGATATCATTGCTTAAATCCATGATTCCCTATCAAAACCCCATTGATTCTACACCCTATCTAATTTATCCCCCCTTACCTGACCCCCTATTTATTCCCGGAAAACCCATCAAATTAGGGGTTTTGGCTTCCGGTAGTGGCAGTAATTTTGAAGTAATTGCCCAAAAAATACGCGATGGACAACTTAACGCCCAAATACAGGTTTTAGTTTACAATAACCCCAAGGCTAAGGTTAAACAACGCGCCGAAAAGTTTGATATTCCCACTATTCTGGTTAACCACCGCGACTACCCCACTAGAGAAAGTTTTGATCAGCAGGTTGTTGATACCCTCAATCAATATGATCTTGATTTAGTTGTATTTGCGGGATGGATGCGAATTGCTACCCAGGTTTTGGTGACCGCTTTTCCTCACCAAATTATTAACCTACACCCCGCCATATTGCCCAGTTTTCCCGGTATTCGTGGCGTTGAACAAGCCTTAGAATCGGGAGTTAAAATAACAGGATGCACGGTTCATATTGTCGAGTTGGCTGTTGATAGCGGCCCGATTTTGATGCAAGCGGCTGTCCCCGTTTTACCCCAAGATACCCCCGAAACTCTCCATCAGCGCATTCAAGTATGTGAACATCAGATTATGGTTGGGGCGATCGCTTTGATGACCCAAAAATTGCCGTTAACCTAATTTCATGAAGTTTTGTAAAGAAAAGTTAAGAAATGTTAAAAAAATCGCCTTTTTTGGGGGAGGGGTAGCTTTTGGGATGGACTTGTGCTATACTTTTTAGATAATGGGAATATTGCCAATTTTTTAAAAAACGGTTAGATTTTTATTATGAAGCATTACACTTAAATAATCCCACAAATTGCACCAATTTGTCAACCCCTGTGAAGGAATTTCGGCTAAAATGCAACTTGGAGCAGAATATGTCTTTTTTATCATCCTGGCAGCTTTTGAAACCTCGTCATCGTCAAAGATTACCAGGGCCAGAAATCCGGCCAAATTGGTGGGTAAGTTTAGGTAATTATATCACTCCATCGGATGAAATAACTTGGCAAGAGGAGACAATTGCCATTTACCAAACCCAGCCAATTATCAGCTTAAAGCAGCGATTTGTCATAGTAGGGGACAGTAGTTTAATTAACGGGGATATTGAGGAATTATTAGACCATTTAGACAGCAGGGATAATATTCCCCAAGTCCTCTCGGAGTTACAAGGAATGTTTGCCTTAGTAATTTGGGATAGAAACCAACGGCAACTGTGGCTAGGGCGAGATCCTGTAGGCGCGAGAAATCTATACTATACAATTAACGAAGGTATTTTGCGGGTAGCACCTCGTCTGTCAACCCTAGGGAAATTTCATCCCCAGCAATTAGATTATCTAGCTTTACGAGACTATCTTTCTTGTGCGTTTATTCCGGGAGAACAAACCATCTGGGAAGGGGTAAAAGAAGTACGTCCGGGGACAATACACCAATGGTCAGACGCGGGGAAATCTCCAGAAATACAAGTTTATTGGCAACCTGAAGAACAAATAGGCGATCGCGATCAACCCCTAGAATATTACAGCCAAAAATTGCGATCGCTTCTTAATGAAGTAGTGGAAGAATCCCTACCTATTGGGGAACCTGTCGGCACTTATTTATCAGGTGGATTAGACTCTAGTGCCATTACAGCTTTAGCAAGTCAATTTCATCAGCATCAAGTCCATACTTATTCTATCCATTTTGGTGCTGAATATCCCAACGAATTAGAATTTGCCAATTTAGTAGCCGAACATTGCCAAACTCAGCATCATATTCTGGAAATAAAGCCAGAAAGTGTATGGGATAATCTAGCAATTACTATGGCAAATTTAGACGACCCCATTGGTGATCCTCTGACGGTTCCTAACTATTTATTAGGACAGGTAGCTAAACAGGATGTCGGAGTTATTTTAAACGGGGAAGGAGGCGACCCCTGTTTTGGCGGTCCGAAAAATAAGCCGATGTTACTCTATGAATTGTATGGGAATATTTACAACCATTTTCCCAATCGTCTGACCACCTATTTAGAGTCTTTTAAAAAATGCTATCCCCATTTACCGGAACTTCTGAAACCAGAAATTTGGCAGCAGGTGAAAGATGCGCCGTCAGTATTTGAACCCGACTTAAATTCCGCCCAAGAATATTTAAATCGGTTGATGCTAATTAATATTAAATTTAAGGGGGCAGACCATATTTTAACCAAAGTCAGTAATATGACCTCGGCGGCGGGTTTAGCAGGGCGATCGCCATTATTTGATCAGCGAATTGTTGACCTAAGTTTACAAGTGCCACCAGCATATAAACTCTCTGCTGCTAATGAGAAAGCAGTGTTAAAAGCAGCGGTTACTGATATATTACCAGCATCGATTATTTATCGCCCTAAAAGTGGGATGCGGGTTCCTGTAGGTTCATGGTTTTACCACCATTGGAAACAACGCACCCAGGCATTATTATTAAATAAAAATGCGGCGATCGCCCCCTATATTAACCAAAAGTTTATTAAAGAATTTTTTAATCCACAAAGTCCGGCTTATCAAAAATTTGGCATAAAACTCTGGTTATTAGTGAGTTTAGAAATTTGGCTACAAACCCATCAAAGTTAATTGTTGATAAAATAACCAGGTACAATAGTTGTATGTCCTTGTTTGGGGTCATATTTGAGTAAATATTCACGGGCGATCGCATCTTGTTCTCGCAGGCTTTTTAATTCGGGTTCGCCAATTTCTGTGTCTGTAGATAGCAAAATTACCTGATGGCTGGCGGAGGGAAAATATCGTTCAATTAGGTTGTAGCGGTGAGAAGAGTCTAGCCTTCCGAGGGGGGTATCAATAGCAACAGGAAGCTGGCGACCAGAAACCCGCGCTAGACCCCACAAAAAAGCGATCGCCAATAGTTGTTTTTCCCCTGCAGATAAGCGATGTTTGGGGACGGGTTGACCTTGGGGGTCATACAGAGACAAACTAAAATCCTGGGTAGCAATAACCACTCGATGAACTAGGTCTGATTTATGGAGAAGATAGCGGAAACATTCAGTGACTTCTATTTCCAACTTATTAAGTTTTCGGAGAGTCAACTTTTCCCGAAATTGTACTAAAGTTTGCTGTACCCTTTCGGAAGTTTGGATAATGTGGTTGGCATTTTTGCGATCGATAGTCACCTGGCTATATTGCGACAATTCTTTTTTAGTTTTTTCCACCATAGCCTCATAGCGATCGCGCTGACCTATAGCTTGATCATAATCATTTTTCACCTTTGCCACATCCGCCGCCGCATCAGAAACGGCCTTTAACAGTTCTTCGTAAACCTCCGGGGGTGCCGCCACATTTAGCTGTCTTTCCTTAGCTACAATCGTCTCTTGAATGCCTATCAGCTCCTGTTTTAAAGACTCCGTTTGACTAATTTGATTAGGCAGTTGATGTTCCAGGACACTGGTAAGCTGTCGGAGAGTAATTTCATCCATATCTAACCAAACTTCCCGTAAATACTCATCGGAATTTTGGGAACTCTCCGACTCCAAAAAACTCCGAACTTTATCCAAAGTAATCTCTCCTAAATCCAGAGTTTTTAAATAGTCGAATAATCGGCGATCGCGTTCCGCCACCACCTCCCGCGCAATTCTGGCTTTGTGATCACTGATTTCCTTTTCACCCTGCAATTTTGCCCTATGTAACAGAGGCTGAATTAATCCCAAAGGCAACATATCCGCCGCTATTTCTCTGAGGCGATCGCGCTTGCCATTTAACCTCTCTTGTTCCTTGTGTAATTGTGCTTCAATTTGGTCTCTATCTTGGGCTAGTTTACCCCCTTCAGTCCGAAACTTATCACGAGTTTCTTTTTCTCGTTTATGGGCTTTTTGCAACTCCCCATCAACTCGCAAAACCTCCAACTTTGCCTTTTCTAAATCTGCTATTTGTTCATTTAATCTCGACTCAATTTCCTCCAAAGTAGCCAACTCAGAAACCTCAGCCAACTCCTTACGTTTCCGACTCACCAAAATATTCAAATCCACCGATAAACGTTCAGCCAATTCCAGCCCCAAAAGCGACTGAATAGCCTGGATAACCGTAGTCGGAGGACTGTCTAATTCCGCCAATTCCTTCACCTGTTCCCCATCAAATAGAAACAAATTAGAAATTCCCAAAGGAAAGAAATCTTCAACCCGTTCATCCCAAGTTTCAACCAAACCCTTATCCGGCCAATCATCAATTAAAATACCCAAAGTATCCTTACCATTTTTCAGATTTCTATTCCAGCGTCTTTGTATGCGGAATTCCACCTGTTTATTTTCTAAAATATGTTCAAATAATAGTTCAACACAAGTTTGTTCATGGGGCGGCGTATGTTTATTAATCGCCTGTTTCAGAAAATCAGAATATGCAATATTTCCCCTAGTCGAACATTGGGCGCGCGCACCATAAAAAACCAAACGCATAGCATCCATTAGCGTAGTTTTTCCCCCTCCATTCATCCCTCCAAGTAGGACAATAGGACTGACCGTTTCACCAGTAATTTGCGGACGCAGGTTAATCACTTGTTTACCGCGATAGGGGCCGAAGTTTTGCAGAGTTAATTCCAGGAAAATCACAGAATAGCAGTTTCCGTAAAGGTTAATAGAGTCGAGGCAGAAATAAACAACTTATTGAGTAAGACATCAATTTTCATCCTACAGGGTTAATTAATCCCACCTGTGACCCATCACAAATCACAGTATAACTAACCCCTACAGTATCTTAATACATCAGCCCTAACTAAATTTGAGACTCGCCCAATTTAGTTGTTGGGGAGGTTCGGGTTTTTCACCATTGACAATTTTTTTGATATCTTCAACTTTTCCTTCCTTAGCTGCTTGTTTCAGGTTCCGCTGATAGTGAGCATTTGCGATCGCTTCTGATTGCGATCTTGAACTGGTTTCAAAGCATCTTTCCAAGGTATCATAGATTCCGGTACGCCGCGACATCGTTTTATACTGTCGTTCAGTATCCAGCAGTTTCGTCATTAGTTCTAAATACATCATATCTCCTTCGCTGAGTTCCTCCAAAATCTGCCATTCATCTACACCCAACATAGCATTATTACCAGGACGCGGGTCTTCAAAAGGTTCTCCTGTTACCTCTTGATAAATTCTCGGTAAGCTATCATCAAATTCGTGTTTTTCCTCCAACCATATCCTCCGAATTTCGCTAAGTTCCTCCGGTTGAATTAGGGTGATATCCCGCATATCAGGCGGTGCATTTTTACGAACCTGTTGTTGAGCTTCTAATACCCGCTTTAACCAATATTCCCGCCATTCTCGTTTATAAGGTCCTGGTATCGGTTCGACTGAGGTTTCTCCATCAACATTTCTTTCAAATAATTGCACCGTCCCAAATATCCGCCGGAAGTCTCTTTTATCGTGATCATTCCATATATCTAATTCATTACGAATATCTAAAAGAGGCTGCATCCACTCTTTAGCTTCATCGTTTAGGATCATGGCTTCCATTGATTTATCTTGACTTACCATTGTGCAAACCCAACAGCCAAAACGAGAACTTCCACAGCTAGGGGTTGAGGTATCAATAACTAAGGGACATTCATTGTCTGCTGTAGCGCCTCGATACATTTCAAACAAGTCTTTATTATCTTGTCCCCAAGGGTTTTTAAACTGCATTAAATACATCCAAACTTCATCAGTTCTCCAATCCTCAATTGGTAAATAAATTAAACAGTTTGGTCTTTTGGGATTGGTATTAAGGCGATCGCGTACTCGCCATTTCCTATGCTTCTCCATACTAGCCGCGCGCTTGGTACTTTCAGCCTTACGAGTTCCTAAAG
>NZ_PKGG01000169.1:0-11767 GCF_046480465.1 Arthrospira sp. PCC 8006 | reverse complement strand
TGGTTGGCGGGGTAAATTTCGGGATCTGGTTGTGGTTGGGTAGTTTCGTAGGACTCTTGGTCTAAATCAGGGGTAGCTAGAAGGCGAATTAGAATAAATACGGCCCCACCTGTGATAATTACCCCACCAACTCCCAAGATAATCAGGGCTTTTGGGAAACTATAGGAGTTGCCCCCATTACCATTGCCGTTACTATTTTCCTGTGCTAGAAGCAGACCTTGAGAATTTGTAGTGGCTACCAAGGGAGATGGGGATATTATCTGATTGGTCTCCCTCGGCTGTTGTGCGACGGTCAAACTCTGACTAGGACTAGCAGCAACTAATCCCGACCCAGTTAAACTCAGCCACAGAAATAAAATTAAAGGATCAAAAGCCATGAAACTTAAATGGGGTGATAACTAAGAGCTGCTTTACGCTTTGGCCTGATCAGACGACTGCGATCGCCAATCTGGGCTTAATGGTAACATTTTTGTGGCTCCTTGCGGTTGATGCACCCTACCCCATACTAGCGAATTATTGGGGCGATCGCTAATCAACCCCCATCTATAAGGGCCTCCTGACATAAGCCTGGTTTAGTGGGGGCTAATTTTAAGTTATGCTTCCCTACATTAGGCAAATCTACGCCAAACCAGGTTATATAATACTAATCTCAAAGCTGCTGATTTACCGAAAGCCAAACCAACAGACCTAACACGGGTTGATTTAAGTCACGCTATCCTAAAGGGGTGTCAACTTGGAGGAGCTAATTAAAGTCATGCTAATCTCAAGGGAGTTAACCTCACGGATGCTGATTTTACCGAAACTGGGCTGATCATAACTTATCTCAAAAAGGCTATGATACCCAATAGTGAAATTCACAGATGATCCGCCTAAACCTGTAAGTGCTTTTCTGGTCAACTTTCGGCTTTCCCCATTACCTCAAAGTGGCGGCTATTGTTACTGATTGGGGGTTGTCTTCGCCCATTTATCGGTTTACTAATTCAGGGTTAAAAGTTAACAACTGTGAATAGTTGTTAATCAGCTAGGGAACAGCTTGACGGGGACAATGGGAAATATAGCAGCATAAATTTAATGGCTAATTTGCAGGTTGAGATGGTAACTAACTCTACCAGTCGGAAGGTGAGCCGAAATCAGATGGAAGCCTCCAAACCAACAGTTCAAATACCAGGGTATGAAGTTCTCGATCTTATCTACAACGGCTCGAGTACTGCTGTTTATCGTGGTTTGATTAGTGGCGATCGCCAACCTGTGGTAATTAAATTATTACACGATCGCTATCCTAGCGCTAATGAACTGGAGAAATTTCGCCACCAATATACTATCGCCCAATACCTGAAAGGATTACCAGGAATTGTTAATATATTAACTCTGCAACCCTACGGTAATGGATTAGCCTTAATTATGGCTGATGATGGGTTGATTTCCTTGGCTGAATATATCTATGAGTATCCCCTGGATATCCCCAAATTTTTGACTGTCGCCACGGCTATTGTGCAAATTCTTGATGGTCTACACCGTCGCCAAATTATCCACCGGGATATTAAGCCTCAAAATTTGCTGATTGACCCAATTACTTTAGCTATTCAGTTGATTGACTTTAGCATTTCGATTAGACTCTCAGATAATGTACTTTTACCACATCATAATAAAGCCTTAGAAGGGACTCCGGCTTATATTGCTCCCGAACAAACTGGACGCATTAATCGAGGCGTTGATCATCGGACAGATTTTTATTCTCTGGGGGTGACTTTCTATGAGTTATTAACTGGAAAATTACCTTTTAAATACAATAACCCCATGTCGTTTGTTCACGCCCATATTGCCAAACAACCTCAACCTCCCCATTTGATTAAGCCAGAAATCCCGTTAATTATTAGTGATATGATTCTGAAATTAATGGCGAAAAATCCTGAAGATAGATATCAAACTGCTTGGGGTATCTATATGGATTTGGTAGAGGCGAAGACACAATGGGAAATCGACAACCAACAGACATCTATTAAGCTGGGTGTTCCCTATGCAAGTTCCCCTGATAATTTGATAAAATTTAGGTTTGTCGAACTGACAAAACACCTATCTTTAGACGCTCATACGCAGTCGGAGGTTGACGAAAAATTGCAACGGTTAAATCCCTTAACTCAACGGCTATTACAGCAGGCTGCTTGTTTGGGGAATGAATTCGCCTGGGATATTTTATTGAGGGCTTCTCAGGTCTCACCAGCTCAAATGGGAGCGCTTTTGACTGAGGCGATCGCCGCTAATTTAATTGAGTTAGTAACGGCAAACTGCTATGGTTTTGTTAACCCTAGTATCCGCGCTGCTGCTTATCACCAAATTCTCCCTAACCAACGACCTGCTATCCACCTAGAATTAGGCAGACGGCTTTACCCATATCTGACAGAAAAACCCTTTGATGTTCAGGGTAAAACATTACATTTTATGGTGGTAAATCAGCTAAATTTAGGTGTAGATTTAATTGGGGAACAGTCGGAAAAGGATAAGTTAGCAGAACTCAATTTAACGGCTGGATTTTTAGCTGTAAATCAGCACAATTACCCTCAAGCGATCGGATATCTGATGGTGGGTATCGGTTTAATTGGTGTGGAGGGATGGACAAGACAATATGAACTTACTTTAGCACTTTATACCGAAGCAGCAAGGGTGGCTTATTTAGTGGGTAATGAGGAACAGATGAGTCAATGGTGCGATCGCATTTTGGCGGAAGCTCAAACTCTGGCWGATCAGGTAAAAGCCTGGKAATTAAAAATATTGATAGACCTTGATAAAAATGAATCCCAGACACCGATTATTAATACCATTAATTTATGTACACAGTTGGGGGTGGAAATTCCCCTTTATCCAAGTGAGGAGAGATTACAACAAGCGCTGGATAAATTGAGTGATTTATCTGATTTGTCTCCGGTTGAGTCTGATAATTATGGGGGATTATTTAATGATAATCAAGCCGATAATCCCCGGCGCTTTGCAGTACATTTACTGTCATTAATTTGGGAAGCTAGTCGCCGTTATTACCCCCAAATGGCGCGGCTTATTGGCTTGGAAATGCTCAACTTATCAGTGGATTTGGGAATAAGCGATCGCCTGGCTGTAGCCTACGCCGCCACAGGTTTAATCTTGACAGAATCAGGAGATGTAGATAGGGGATATACTTATGGTAAATTAGCCTTGAAATGGCTGCCTAAGTTAGATTTTATACCCTTAAAATCCCAGGTGTTACAATGGGTTAATCAAGGGATTATACCTCGCCGCGAGTCCCTAGCTAATTGGCGTTCTTGTTTACCTCCTGAACAGTTACCCCCCTTGGCTTATTTAACCGGAGTTGAATTAGGTTCTTTGAGTCCTACTCCAGCCATTAATACCCTCCAGGGTACTTTGACTGTAGAAGAGTGGTTGGCGAACTCATCAGAAGACATATTAACCTTTAATGATTATCTCGATCGCTTAATGGTTGCTTATATTTTGAGAGACTTTCCTAGGGGTTGGGAGTATGCACAATTAGCCAGAAATCATGTCAATAACCTAATTTGTGTGGTGTCAAAAGTCCTATTTTATGCCTATGATTCCTTAATTCAATTAGCCATTCATCCACCACCGCCAGAACTTTGGGAAACCGTTAGGAATAATCAGGATATTCTGCAATCTTTTTGTGTATCCGCACCTCAAAACTTTAGGCATTTATGGGAGTTGGTAGAAGCTGAAAAATATCGAGTTTTAGGAGACCGTCTTCAGGCGATCGAAGCCTATGACCGCGCCGTGGAATTAGCTCATCAAAATGGTCATAACCGCGAGTTAGCAGTAGCCAATGAACTAGCCGCACTGTTTTATTTAGACTGGGAACGCCACAAAATTGCTCGGACTTATTTAATTGATGCCTATTATGGTTATGCAAATTGGCAAGCATCCGCTAAAATAAAACTGCTAGAATCAGGTTATTTTCAACTGTTAAAACCTCTTCTTACTCGCCATAAATCACAGTATTTAGGAGCTACAGAAACCATTATTTCTAGTAGTACCGGTGCAGATGTTTTGGATTTGTCTACTACCATTAGAGCTTCCCAAGCATTGTCTGGAGAAATCGATTTAAAACAGCTATTGTCTAAGTTAATGCAAGTGCTATTAGAGACTGCTGGCGCGCAAAAGTGTTGTATTATTTTAGGCGATCGCTTATCCAATTTGGCTATAGAAGGGGTAGCCATTTGTGATATGATATCTACATCAAACTCTACCCATACAAATCCCGGCAAAATTCAAGTTATATCAGTGTTAGAATCTATCCCTATCACCAGTAGTCAACAATTGTCTCAGGGGATTATCGAGTTGGTCATGTCTACGGAAAAACCTGTCATTTTTGATAATGTTAGCCGTGATTTTATGAAGCCGCCAGAGGATGAATATTTACAGCAGAATAAACTATTATCTCTGTTGTGTATGCCGATTTATCATCGCGGCAATTTGGTGGGTATTTTATATCTAGAAAATAATTTAATTTCCGGTGCTTTTACCTCAGAAAGACTACAAATTCTCAATGTTTTATTTTCTCAAGCTGCTATTTCTATTGGTAATGCTCGACTTTACTCGAAAATTCGGGAAGGTGAACGACGCATGACTCAATTTTTGGAAGGAATGCCAGTTGGTGTGGCTGTAGTTGATAGTTTGGGGAAGTTACAATATATCAATCAACAAGCCAAACAATTACTTAATAAACAGCTTAAAATCGGTGATATTTGTGATGAATTTTTACCCATGCTACAGCCATTTGTAGATGGTTCTGTAGACAGTACCAATGCGGTTGATATCCATCAAGAAAAAAAGGCGATCGCTAATTTTCTGGAAATTAATCAAGGCGATAAATTAATCCCTATAGAAAGTTGGGTAACTCCCTACTATAACGCAGAAGGTGATTTAATCTATGCAATTATTGCCTTTCAAGATATTACCGAACAACAACAACGGGAAATCGCTCTCCGAGAAGCTGAGGAACGATATCGCAGCATTTTTGAAAATGCCTTAGATGGCTTATTTCAGAGTACCATAGATGGTAAATATCTGCGTGCAAATCCCGCCATGGCTAGGATATTGGGTTATCAGTCTCCAGAGGATATCATCAACAGCTGTGATGATATTTCCCAGCAAATATATGTTAATCCCGACGACCGCCAAACCTTTGAAACATTAATCAGAGAAAACGGAGAAGTCTCTAACTTTGAATGTCAGTTTTATCGGAAAGATGGTAGCAAAATCTGGATTTCTGAAACCGCCAGAGCCGTCCGAAATAAAGCAGGTGATTTACTCTACTATGAGGGACTATTAGAAGATATCACCTCACGCAAAATCGCCGAAAAAGAGCGATTAGAGTTATTAAATGAACTCTCCGAATTAAATCGCAATTTAGACAAAGCCTTAGATGCTGAATTTGAAATGACAGACGCTGCGGGTCGGTTTGTACCCCATCAGTTTCTTTCCTGCTTAGGTTATGAAAGTTTAGTCGAAGTTAAACTAGGAACTGCTGTTCAGAAAGAAATGTCAATTTTATTTTCTGATATCCGAGACTTTACCAGTTTATCCGAGGGTATGACACCAGAGGATAGTTTTAAGTTTATCAATGCTTTTTTAAGCCGTATGGAACCAGAAATTGTAGATAACTATGGTTTCATTGATAAATATATTGGCGATGGAATTATGGCTTTATTTGGTGAAAAACCAGACCACGCAGTTCAGGCGGGAATTGCTATGCTCAAACAATTAAGTGAGTATAATTTGACCCGTAGTAGACCCGGAAGGCGACCTATCCGCATTGGCGTAGGTATTCATACAGGAACCCTCATGCTGGGAACTGTTGGTGGTCGCAATCGCATGGATAGCACCGTTATTGGAGATGCGGTTAATTTGGCGGCTCGCATTGAGAGTCTCACCAAAAATTACAGCGTCTCCTTGCTAATTACCCACCAAACCTTAATGGGATTAGATGACCCTAATCAATACGCCTTTAGGATTATTGACAGAGTGAAAGTGAAGGGGAAAACTGATGCGGTAACAGTTTACGAGTTCTTTGATGCTGACCCCCCAGAATTACACGCCAAAAAGTTAGCAACTAAGGTATTATTTGAGCGTTCCCTATTCCTTTATTATCTCAACCATACCTCAGAAGCTAAACAGGGATTTCAGGATTGTTTATCTGAAAATCCTGATGATAGGGTCGCTAGAATTTACTTGAATCGTTGCTGGGAACAACTCCGCTATCAATAGGATTACCTAATTGTCTCAATTTACCGTTTTCCCCTCCCTTAGAGTTTCCTAAAATTGAGGCTTTGGTGTAGGGTGAGAATCGGTCTACATGAAGTGTTTAACAACCCCACTTAAATCTTGATTGAGGGGAGTACCCAAAGCCGTAAATTTCCATTTATCATTGTCTCGGTAAAGTTCCCCCATCAACATAGAAATTTTTTGGTCGTATGAAGGGTCTGCTGAGAGGTTATATAAAGCCATTTCTTCACCCCTAGCATCTACGACCCTGACAAAAGCATTTTCTACCTGACCAAAATGCTGTTGGCGAGTTTTAGCTTGGTAAATACTTACCCCAAGAATAATGCGGCTGTACCTATCTGCGATGGAATTTAAACGCATAAAAATACACTCATCATCCCCTTCTCCCTCCCCAGTTAAGTTGTCTCCAGAATGGTAAATTGTGCCATCACTAGACTTTAAATGACCATAATAAATCACATCATCTTTATAATTGCCGATTTTGTTACTATCCGAGAGTAAGATAGCATAAGCATCTAAATCAAAATCAGCACCTCCTCCGAATAAATTACCCAAAAAACCCTTAGATTCTGCTACATCCCATCCCAAACCCATCATCACATTAGATAGGTCATATTTACTTTTATCAAGGACAATACTTTGTCCTTTTTTCAGGTTAATACCCATGGTTAAATCTCCAAGTTTTGATGACGGAATTTAAACGTATTTATCTACGAAACTTTGCAATCCCTCATTATATCCCTGTCCAACTGCATGAAATCGCCATTCACCATTTTTATTATATAACCTGCCAAATTCGACGGCGGTTTCCCGAGAAAAGTCTTCTTCTAGGTCATACTTAGCAATCTCGGTATTAGTTTGCTGGTCATAAATACGGATATAGGAATTGCGGACTTGACCGAAATTTTGTCGCCGTTGGTCAGCATCATGAATGGTCACTACAAAAATCAATTCTTCAATAGCAGAATTAACCTGAGTTAGATCAATTTCCACAACCTCGTCATCACCACTTCCCGACCCGGTGCGATTATCTCCTAAATGGCGCACTGAGCCATCTGGGGAATTCAAATTATTGTAAAATACAAAGTATTCATCTTGGGGGATTTTGCCATTGCTGGCTAACATAAACACGGAAGCATCTAAATCAAAATCCACCCCGGTATCAGTAGCGTTGATATCCCATCCTAAACCCATTCCGACTTTTTCCAGTCCGGGGGACTCTTTGGCGAGATTAATCCGTTCACCTTTTTTAATGTTGACTGACATATTCGCTTCTCCTTGAACTAAATTTAGCTTTGAAAAACAATGCGTTTCTGATATTCGTCTTCTGTCATCATGCTATGGGAATCTGCTACCCTATCCAAAAATATGATCCCTTCTAAGTGGTCATATTCATGCTGAAAAATACGAGCGACAAACCCAGTTAGTTCTCGGTGTTCAAGATGACCGTCTCGGCTGGTATATTCAACTTCGATCGCCTGATAACGGTTCACAATTCCCCGAATTCCCGGAACACTCAAACAACCTTCCCAGTCAGCCACCATTTCATCAGATTTACCGATGATTTTCGGATTAATCATAGCAGTGGGTTCCATTTCGGGTGCTGCTGGATAGCGGATACTAGGACGGGAAGCGATGACTAAGATACGATCGCTATATCCCACCTGTGGCGCAGCAATACCCACGCCATTTTTTTCAATCACGGTTGCCATTAAATCATCAATCAGAGATTGAATGCGTGGTTCCCATATATTAGCAACAGGTTGAGCATGGTCACGCAGCACCGGGTCGCCTAACTGAGTAACCGCGAGTATATCTGCCATAGTAGTGTCTCCCAAATTCACAAACCGAGGTAGAACCGTTTAGCCAGTTGTTTGAGATGGCAAGTTCCCCGTTTTCACTTGCAAGATCCGGGAACTTCCGTTGCGATTCACCTCAATCTGTAGTATACTCCCTACAGTCTTACTTTGTACAATTTGCTGCACTCTTTCAGATGTTTTAATAGTTTGTTGGTCAAGATTGAGAATCACATCTCCCGCTTGCAGTCCGGCTATGTCAGCCGGGGAACCAGATACGACGTTCACAATTAATACCCCATCAGTGTCAGGAATAGCAAATGGCAAACCTTGGGTATTTTGGAGTTCTTGGCGGAATCTTTCGGTGAGAGTGACCATTTCAATTCCCAAATAGGCGTGTTCAGCGCGACCGGAAGTGATTAACTGTTGAGCAATTTGTTGAGCATGATTAATGGGAATCGCAAATCCCAACCCCTGAGCGCCGCTGATGATGGCTGTATTCATCCCAATGACCTCTCCCTTAGCATTCAGCAGGGGACCGC
Organism: Arthrospira sp. PCC 8006; assembly: GCF_046480465.1. Taxonomy (NCBI): domain Bacteria; kingdom Bacillati; phylum Cyanobacteriota; class Cyanophyceae; order Oscillatoriales; family Microcoleaceae; genus Arthrospira; species Arthrospira sp. PCC 8006. The sequence goes on along the minus strand of NZ_PKGG01000169.1, from coordinate 3,144 downwards.
CAGAATTACCAGGGTTAATAGCAGCATCAGTTTGGATGAATCCAATGCGCTTGTCAGGAACACCCACATCAGTGCTAGAACGTCCTGTAGCGCTAATAATTCCGACGGTTACGGAGTTATCAAGTCCGAGGGGGTTTCCAATGGCGATCGCCCATTCTCCGGGGGAGAGTGTTTCAGAATTTCCGATAGTGACAATGGGTAAATCGGTCGCGTCAATTTTAATAACGGCTACATCTGTGACCGAATCAGTACCCAACACCCGACCATCATAGCGGCGACCATCTTTTAGTATAACCTGCACGGTATCAGTGCCTTCGACGACATGGCTATTGGTGAGAATGTGACCATCAGGAGATAAAATAAACCCAGAGCCAGTGCCTTCCTCAAAGCGATCGCTAGGGGGACGCATACCACGAGGGGGGCCCAACCCGCCAAAGAAATCCCTAGGGAGAGAATCATCAAAACGATCGCGACTGACCCGCCGAGAAGCATTAATTCTCACCACCGCCGGACCCACCTTATCGACTGCCTCTACAATAAAGTTAGAGGTTTGATCAGGGGAGGGATTAAAGGAGTTATTAAACCAATTAGGCGCGTTAACTCTCGGTTGGGATCTAGTTTCTGGGATACCCATATCAGTCCGATCTGGGGAACCGACCTGAGAAGCTGTTTCGCCATTAGGATTAACATTGTTGCCCAATTGGGTCTGTAGCCAGCGATCGCCCATTATCGCTCCGGTCCCGCCAATCAGCAAAAACAGAAAATAGATAATAGGGTGTTTCCAAAAGCCTTTTCTAGTGGTATCAGTCATAATGACTCAAATATAATTTAGTAGGGGGCTGTGCGGGGTTAGCATCTGATACCAACTTCCCGTCATGATCAGGCACTTTGTCCCAATCTAACATGATTTTTGCCAGCTCTGGCAGAATCGCCGGAGCAAATCTTTAATTTTGGTAAGCCGTGGATATTTCTCTTGAATAGTTATGGAATCAAGTTCTCGAACGTCTCCAGCTACAGCTTGGGGAGCCCACATACAACACCTGGATTAAAACGGCGATCGCCACTAGCCTAGAAAACCATTGTCTAGTAATTAGCACAGCTAACCCCTTCGCCTGTAATTGGTTACAAAAGCACTATCGGGAGATCATCGCAGATGTCGTGCAAGATATTTTAGGCGATCGCCTGGAAATTTGTATCACCACCGGAACCGGAGAATTAGTTACCATCGACCATCACAGTCCTAGGGTGTCATCGAGTGGGTTAGATACCGTAGGGGAAGTAGTCCCCACCGTCCATAAACCCCCTCATCTTAATTCTAAATATATGTTTTCCCAGTTTGTGGTGGGGGCGGGGAGTCGTTTGGCTCATGCTGCGTCTCTGGCGGTAGCGGAGTCTCCCGGACGTGAGTTTAACCCTTTGTTTCTCTGTGGGGGGGTGGGTTTGGGAAAAACTCATTTAATGCAGGCGATCGGTCATTACCGCCTAGAAATTAATCCATTAGCTCGTGTTTTTTATGTGTCTACAGAAAAGTTTACTAATGATTTAATTACCGCGATCCGCCGCGACAGTATGCAGAGTTTTCGCGACCATTACCGAGCCGCTGATGTCTTGTTAGTGGATGATATCCAGTTTATTGAGGGGAAGGAGTACACCCAGGAAGAGTTTTTCCATACTTTTAACACTCTCCATGAGGCGGGGAAACAAATTGTCTTAGCTTCCGATCGCCCACCGACGAAAATTTCCGGATTGCAGGATCGCCTATGTTCTCGGTTTTCCATGGGGTTGGTAGCGGATATTCAACCCCCTGATTTAGAGACCCGGATGGCTATTCTTCAGAAAAAGGCTGAGTATGAAAATATGCGACTCCCTCCAGCGGTGATTGAGTATATTGCGACTAACTACACCTCGAATATTCGGGAGTTAGAAGGGGCGTTAATTCGGGCGGTGGCTTATATTTCTATTTCCAGTCTTCCCATGACTGTGGAGAATATTGCGGCGGTTTTAACCCCCAAAGAACAGAGGTCTGAGTCATCCCCAGAAATTGTTATTCAAGCCGTCGCGGAGAAGTTTAAGGTATCGGTGGAGGATTTAAAAGGTCATTCTCGCCGCCGAGAAATTAGTTTAGCTCGTCAGGTGGGGATGTATTTGATGCGACAGCATACGGATCTGAGTTTACCTAAGATTGGGGAAGTGTTTGGAGGCAAAGATCATACAACGGTTATGTATGGCTGCGAAAAGATTACCAAACGCCGCGATCGCGATTCAGAACTGCATCAGATTCTCCAACAGTTAAGCGATCGCATTAATTTAAACAGTCGTTAAGTCGGGTAGAACCACTCGTAGCAAATCAGTTGTAAATCCTCCCCGGTAATTTCGCGGATTGGGGATTACACCTTTTCCGATGCCCTAGATACGGGGCGTTTTTGGGTAGAAGTGGGAACCGGACTTTGGCTTATTTTTATGGCTTTTAAATTAACATTCCTGCATGAATTTATGGCTGTTTAAAATCTCCGTATTGGTATGTTGACTTGGGAAATAATGGGAGAAATTCACATTTCTATGCCTTTTTATTTGGAGAAGTTGGGATGGTAGGAATCACAATCTTGAGACCTAGCAGTTAAGACCTTACCGACACCTGATAGCTGGTTCAACAGCCTTAATGCCTAGTTTCCATCTCAAACTCAGTAAAAACCTTGGCTTGTTCTAGTACAAGTTCAACCGCCATAGCCTGCATATCTGGAGGATAGCCATATTGTCGGAGAAGGCGTTTAACCATAATCTTCATGCGGGAGCGGACGTTTTCCTTAATGTTCCAGTCAATGGAAGCGTTGCGGCGGACACGAGCGACTAAAGCGATCGCCAGTTTTCGTAAATTCTCTTGACCCATCACATCTCGGGCGCTGTCATTTTGGGCTAAAGCATCATAGAACGCGAGTTCGTAAGGTTCTAGCCCTAATTCTTCCCCTCGATGCTTGGCTGCTTGAACATCCTTGCCTATTTCGATCAGTTCTTGCAAAACCTCAGTTACACCAATCACCTGGTTTCTGTAGCGTTTCAGGGCATCTTCTAGCATTTCTGCCAGTTTGCGACTCTGGACAATGTTAGTGCGGTGCTGTGCCTTAATTTCCTCCCTGAGTAGGCGTT